>PITX01000163.1 GCA_017577345.1 Clostridiales bacterium | reverse complement strand
CAGCGAGCCCGTGTTCGGCGGCGTTTACAAGCTGGTCGCTGTAGAGGATGACAAAGGAACGGTCATACCGAAAATCAAAATTTCGGAGAATGTCGGCAAGATCACCAATCCGCATTTCAAAAAGCTCTACCGCTTCTACGGCAACGATACCGGAAAGGCGATCGCAGACTACCTGTGCGTCTATGATGAGACGGTGGACGACAGCAAGGACTTACTGATTTTTGACCCGGAAACGACATGGAAGCAGAAAACGGTTTATAACTTCACTGCAAAAGAAATGCAGGTGCCGATCTTCCTGCACGGCGAGCTGGTATATGAACAGCCGACGCTGAAGGAAATCCGCAGCTACTGTGCAGAGCAGGTCGAGACGCTGTGGGATGAGGTCAAGCGCTTTGACAATCCCCACGGCTACTATGTTGACCTGTCCGACAAGCTCTGGAAAATCAAATACGATCTGCTGAAGAGCAACTCCGGCGGTGCCCGCGATGAAAAGAAGAACTAAAACCGTCGCACTTTGCGGCGTACTGGCGGCTCTGGCAGTTGCCCTGCTGTTCCTCGGCGGGACGGTTCCCTTTGCGGCGATCGCCTGCCCGGTGCTTGCCTCTTTGGTGCTGATCCCCGTGTATGCTGAGAACGGATGGAAATGGGGACTTCTGTGGTACCTGACCACCGCACTGCTCGGACTGCTTTTGACGCCGGACAAGGAGGCTTCCATCCTGTTCGTCTTTTTCGGCTATTATCCGATGCTGCGCAGGTACTTCGGAAGGATTCGAAGCGCGGTACTCAAATGGGCGGTCAAGCTTGTCTATGTCAACCTTGCGGTCATCGCCGCCTATGCGCTGATGATCTTCCTTTTCCGCATGGAGGCTATCGTGCGGGAATACGCGCAAATGCAACACTATTTCCTGATTGCGCTAATGCTCATGGCAAATCTTTCCTTTGTGATTTACGATCTGCTGATCGGCAGACTTGAAATCTATTATTTTGTGCGTCTGCGACCCAAGCTGAACCTTTGAAGGGAGAAAGAATATGAAACGATTTTTGGCAATTCTACTGATCATTGCAATGCTGCCGATCCCGGCGACCTTCGCGCAGAAGGCAGAACCGACGGTAATTCCGGAGGAAGCCTATGACGCGGTTTATGCCGATGTTTGGGAAGACATCGAGGATATTGAGACGGCAAAGATCGTCGCAAAACGCGGCAGGAACGCTTCTGCCGACGACTACGCGGCGATCGTTGACGATGTCATCGCCGCCGTCGAGGCATCCGATACCTTTGTAAAGGGCTCCATCCACCGCAACGGCGCGTTTTTCACATGGAAAACGACAGAAGGCGTTGCCTGCGGCTATTCTCCCCGTCTGAGAGCGCAGATCCGCAATACGGCGATCAAGGATGCCGATCCGGAGGACTATGCGGATATTGAAACGACCTCTTATGCAGTAAGAGGAGGCAGCCCCTCTGCAAAGAATGTCGCCGTATTCCAGCCGTATTACGGACTGGACAGTTCCTTTACAACGGCCTATCCCAATGAGGCAAAGGCCATTGCGCAGGCGACCGGCGGCACTGCCACCACCTATAAGACCTCCGCGGCTACCATCGACGCGATCGCGGATGCACTGGAAAGCTGTGCGGTTGTTATCTTCGACTCCCACGGCACTACGGACTATTACAACGACAACGACATGAATGAAGATGACTGCGTGTCCCGTGCAAACACCTCCTATATCTGCCTGCAATCCGGTGCAGGTCTGACAACTGCGGATATGGCAGATGTGACCGGTACATACGGCACCTACCAGCACGCCTTCTACGGCGGCAAGGATTACTATGTGGACGGTACCGCCATTGCAAACCACATGGACAAGACGGCACCAAACAGTATGCTTTGGATGGCGATCTGCCTCGGCATGGCAACCGACGGTCTGGAGAAGCCGCTGCATAACAAGGGCGTTGAAGTCGTCTACGGCTACTCGCAGTCTGTTACCTTTGACTATGACTACGATTGGGAATCCGTGTTCTGGAAGAACATGAAAAACGATAAGACAGTAGCACAGTCGATTTCCGCCATGAAGACAGAGGTCGGCGAATGGGACGACTGCACAAACAAGGACTGCAACACGATTGCGAAAGCATGGCAGAACTACTGCGCATTCCCCATTGTTGTCTCTTCCGAAGACAATTATCCCGGAAAGGGCAATGTAGATAACCTTCAGACAGTCAACTCCACATGGAAGCTGAAGAGCAGTGTCACACCGACCGAGCCGACCGAGCCGACCGAACCGATCACAGGCGGCACCTTCAAGAAGGTCACGGCAGAGCAGAGCGACTGGTCCGGCAAATACCTTATTGTCAATGAGACCAGTGCAGATAAGTGCATCGTCTTTACCGGTACCGGTGACAAAGGCGCTGCGATGAAGGATATTGCGATCAGCAGCGGAACGGTCAACTATGCCGACGGCATGGCGGTCGTTACGGTTGCGAAATGCGGCAGCGGCTACTCCATGCGTCTGGATAACGGAAGCTATCTGAATGAAGTGCCGGGCGACAACGGACTTGCTCTTGCGGCATCTCCGGCTGAAATTTCAATCAGCATGGGCGCAGGAAGCCCCGATGTGATCGGCGCATCCGGCACGGTGCTGCGCTATAATCCCAGTGCAATCTGCTTCCGCTTCTATGGCGGCAGCTACATGAATCAGAGAGAGATCCAGCTGTATAAGCAGACCGGAACAACGCCGGATCCGACAGAGGAATCCACGGCGAAGCCGACTGACCCGACAGAGCCGACAGAGCCGATTGAAGGCGGTTCTTTCGCAAAGGTAACCGCAGAACAGAGCGACTGGTCCGGTAAATACCTGCTTGCCTTTGAGGACAGCACGACAAGTGCTGTTGTATATAAGGGATCCGATGCGCAGAATGACACCGTTTCCACGCAGACAAGCAATGGCAGGATTGCTTACAAAGAAGGCATGGCGATCGTGACCGTCAAAAAGTGCGGCAACGGCTATTCCATGCAGCTGGAAAACGGGACCTACCTTGACAGCAAACCGTTGGACGGAAGTGGAAAAGAACAGAACGGCATTGTTTGCTCCGATACCGAGGCAGAGCTGGTAATCAACATCGGCACGGACGGCACAGATATCATTGCTGCTACCGGTTCTCGTTTGCGTTATAATGCAACTGCCTCAGAGGGTCGTTTCCGCTTCTATAAATCAACAACATATATTAACCAAAAGGCAGTTCAGCTGTATAAGCTGGAGGGCGAGATTCCGCGTCCGACCGAGCCGACGACGCCTCCGACCGAGCCGACAACGCCTCCGACGCAGCCGACGACACCTCCGACCGAGCCGACGACACCTCCGACGCAGCCGACGACGCCTCCGACCCAGCCGACGACGCCTCCGACCCAGCCGACGACGCCTCCGACCGAGCCGACGACGCCCCCGACCGAGCCGACGACCCCCCCCACGGAGCCGACGCCGACCCCGACCCACCCGCCGTCGCCCCCCCCCCAGCGGCGGCAGCCGCCGCCCCACCACAACGCCCCTCCACAGTAGCCGCACTACCACCTGTACA
>PITX01000162.1 GCA_017577345.1 Clostridiales bacterium | reverse complement strand
ATCATACAACAGCTGCCACGTTTAGGCGAGGATGCGGCGGATACCTCAAATAATCCCCAAGTATTTCAGCACATTGATCTTCGGGATTCTATACGTCCTGCCAATCTTTATGGCCTTGATCTGTCCGCTCGACAGCAGCTCGTAGCAGGTTTTCGTACTGATCCCTCCCAGCATCTGACCAAGCTGAACGACATCCACCACATCCGGATATTCATCAAAAAAGAGACCATACGCTATTTGCGCAGTTATTTCGTCATTGTTTCTATTCACTTCTTATCACCCTGCCTCAATCCAAACATTTATATAGGTATTCAATACCGATCGTCTCCAATCTTTTTGTGGCGGAGATAGATGTTGAAGTCAAAGCCGCGTCTGACGCGGCAGTAATCGCAGTCGTCTTTTTCCATCTGGAGCGGATCTGCACGGCGTATGACGTGAACAGGAGAAGTGATGAACTGCTGTGCGCAGACCGGACAGAGGCAAAGCTCCAAGTCGGGCTTTTGCGTCGCCTTCGTGCGGATCTGCCGCAGTCCGATGCTGTAGGCGGCAGCACGATCAATTTTGTGCATACACTCCGGAGAGATATGCCCGATATAATCGCCGAGGGTCCGTTTGTCTATGGTTTTCACCTGCTCCAGCAGAGCCATAGACGGCTCCGTTAAGCCGAACCTTGCGCCGATATATGCGTGGACCGGCAGGTTTGTTTTCTTGATTTCGCTGGTGATGGCTGCAACGATAACAGTGGGCGATGAGGCGTTGCCGCTGTTGTTCTGGATTACAACACCGGGGCGGAAAAAATTCTGCACAGAGCCGATGTTATAGCCGAAATTGACATAGTAAAGATCGCCGCGGCGAATCTTCTTTTCTGTATGTTCCAAGTTGATCTTCCTCACTGATTAATGTAAGCAGGCCGCGATGCGGTCTGCGTTGTTGTTTTTGGGTTTCACACATTTGCCCTCGGCACCCCTGTGATCGGGAAGTCATCAAGCTGCGATTTGCTGATCGCAACACGGGAATCGCACCCCTCCGTCGTTCGGACCGAGCTGCCCAATGCTGTGACGCGTTCAAGGCAGGAGTATCATTATTTCTTCTGACTGTCATCGCCGGCCCGGTCGCAATCCGGCACTTGCAGCAGGTTCTTCCGCTCGCTTCCCGTTCGGGAAGGTTGTCGCGCACCCGACTGTCGTGGCTCACGCTTTCGCGCCTCATCAGAAGTAACGTACTTGATGAAATGCTTGTTCAATTTTCAAGGTACAGTGAGAGGGAAAAATGAACCTCTCACTATACGCAGATTTAGAAGGCGTTTTTACGGCAGATTTAGAAAAATTTTTTCAGTTTTTTTCTAGCTTGGGTTATTGAGGACTCAACAGATGTGAGAATCACACTTTCCGAATGAGCAATTTCTTCATATTTCATTCCGGATAAAAACATCAAAAACCTTCTTTTCTGAACATCGGTTAATGTAGACAGCGCTTTTTGAACTAATGCGGAAGATGCAGCTTTTTCAACAGTAAGAACAAGCGCTGTTTCCGGAGTTGTTCCGTCCGAATAATCCGTTCCCTCATACTCTGCTGCATCCATTGAAAAGCAATGGTTGCGCTCGCGTTCTGCCAGTGCGTGTTCCGCCTTGTCGGCTTCTGCGAGGAACGCGACGATTTCTTCGGGCACCTCAACAACGGAGGTTTCGCCGGTGACAAACTTGTATATGACGGTCTTGCTTTTCCCCTCGCTGTTGGCGGGCAATTTGCTCTTGTTATGTAATCTCATTGATGTAATCTCCTTTGTGTTTTTTGAATTGTTGAAATGTCAAAAAACGGAGATTACGGATATGCCACGACGTCGCAGCGCCAGGTTTTACGCATAAGAAAAGCTCCTTTCGCGCGAGGCGGAAGGAGCCTGATTTATAGCATCGTATGATGGGCGGAGTATAAAAAACACCGTATGAGAACAGAGCATAGTTACCTATGCTTGTCCATCATACGGTGCCTGGGCAGTCACGGTCGTCAGACCGACTCCGCTTACGCGCTATAATGTGATCAATATTTGTTTTGATTTTGAAGCCGGGATTTCATTTCGCCGAGACTTTTTGATCGATAGAAATATGCCAGATTTACAACGGCAGTTCCTTTGCACTTCGGGCACTTCACGCGAAGGTGTCCTTGGGCGTCGCTGAATACGCGGTCAACTGGGAAGCGGCAATAGGGGCATAAGACGTCTCGTTCGGTCAGATCGATGCATTCCTCATACGAGATTTGCAGGAAGTGAACGATCTTTTGCGAGACCGGCATTCTCTGAAACTTCGGTTTGCAGTTAGCTTCCATCTGTAACACCGGTCTTTTGGAGATACTCTTCCACGCTCCCAACATTCAGCAAATTGCAGGCTTCGAGCTGGATACAAAGTGTCGTATAGGAAACGCCTTTTGCCACAGCGATCTTGTGTAGCTTTTCTACATCTTTAGGAAGAAACAACCGTTTGCCGTAGGACGTGATCCTATCACTACCAAACGCCTTCTTTACAACCTGTTTCAGCGCATCGGACGTCAGCAAAATGCTTCCGGCCATCGCGTTTGCCTGCACTTCACTAAACGCCAGGCATTCGCGGAGCTGGGTCAAAGAATAGTCCCCAACGCTGCATTGTTCTGTGTGAAAGCCGGCGGCGCAATGCTGCGGATCGGTTCGCGACAGAATGATATGAGAAAGCTCATGTGCCAGGATAAATCTACGCCGCGTTTCCCTCTCGGGAGCCATAAGGAAACGATCAAGAACGATGGTGTTCGCAGGAAAGAGCGTTCGCTCAACCTTGCCGCCTTTCCAGACGCACAGCGGCGTCTTGCCGTCTGCCGTGAACGCAATTTTGTCAGGATTCGCTTCGGCAAACGACTCATAAAGGATGTTTTGCTTCAATACCTTGACAGCAATTGCTTCAACGTCTACCTTGTGCGGAGTTCTTTTTCCGTAATACTGCTTTACAATCCCGTCGGCAATCTGGATTATTTCCGATGTATGCAAATATGTGCTCTTCTGGCTGTTCATTGTTTCACCCCCCTGATCTTGATAGATAATTGCTAAAACAATTTGCTTGATTCTTTTTCAAACATTTGTTTGTTTTCGGCTTGATTATATATCAGGATGGCGAACTAAGTCAATGCATTTTTATATTTTAAATTTATCGAATTCTCTTGACATAAACCAAATTTGTAACTGCACTGATCGAATTTGAGATCCATACACATAGATTGTCCAACGTAACTACATTTGTATATAGCGGTCTCATTCTAAATTATCTAATTCCTCCTTAAACTGCACTAAAACAAATAATTACTCAACAATTATTCGATAGCAAGAGCCGTAGCAGTTACTATCGGCTTCTCTAATTGTAATGTTTCTACCTAAAGTAAGGCGCCGTCACTCTTTGCGAAGTCTACTGCGCCTACTCTCATTTTACCTCGGATACGTACAAACCCGCCCAATTTGTGCTGATGACTCAAATTAGGCGGGTCATTAATGCGATTTAATTGGTCTATCAGTATAGAAATAACACTAATATCGGAATGCAAAGCATTTCTATGCTATGGACAGGTGATGCT
>PITX01000161.1 GCA_017577345.1 Clostridiales bacterium | reverse complement strand
GTTGATGACCTCTACCATATGCACCGGCACGCGGATGGTACGCGCTTGATCGGCAATGGCGCGGGTGATCGCCTGCCGGATCCACCAGGTCGCATATGTAGAGAATTTGTTTCCCTTTGTATAGTCGAACTTATCGACTGCGCGGATCAGACCGGTGTTGCCTTCCTGAATCAGATCCAGAATGTGCAGACCGCGGCCGGAATATTTTTTGGCAATGGAGACAACGAGTCGGAGATTGGCTTCCGTCAGCTGCTTCTTTGCTTCCTGATCGCCTTCCACGACGCGCTTTGCAAGCTCCTGTTCCTCCTCAACGGTAAGCAGAGGGATCTGACCGATCTCCTTCAGATACATACGGACGGGATCATCCAGATTGAATTCCGCCGCCAGCTCGACCGGGTCGACCAAAGGCTCATCACCTTCTGTGTCTTCCTCTGTCAGGTCAATATCCTCAATGATTTCGTCCGGCATATCGTCACCCTCCGGCACGGTGGTGACGATCTGAATACCCATGGATTCAAAGGTGTCGTAAACCTGCTCGATCTTTTCCGCGGAGAGATCCAGCTTTTCCAGAACAGAAAGCACCTCTGCTGCGTCAAGCACGCCGTCACAGCGTCCCTTGCTGATCAGAGAGGTCAGAGGAGCCATCAGTTCCTCATTGGGTTTTCCGCTTTTATTCGAGGTAGCCATAAAGCACTTCCTTGTAACTTGATATTAGGGCACATCTTGTACAGTATACCGTAGTTTTTTTTACAGCGCAATAGTTTTTTTGAGAAAAAAACGGATTTATTTACTTTTTCTCCGTTTTTTTTCGCGGAAAGCGCAGAAGAAAACACGCTTCGACGGCTAATGCACAGGATACCCGTCAAAGCGTGTTATCATACATGGAAAAATTTCAGCGGTTTTCCAATTCCCGGCGAATGGCGGCAATAAAGCCCTCGCTGGTGACGATATTGGGCTTTTTACCCTCCCACAGTGCCGCCAGATCCTTGGTCATCGTGCCGCGCTCGATCACGAAGATGCAGACCTTTTCCAGCTTTTCGGCAAAGGCGGTCAGCGCACCGTTGTCGTCCAACTCGCCGCGCTTCTTCAGCGCACCCGTCCAGGCAAAAATCGTCGCCATCGGATTGGTCGAGGTCTTTTCACCCTCTAAATAGCGGTAATAGTGCTTTGTGACCGTGCCGTGTGCTGCCTCATATTCGTACTTTCCGTCCGGAGAGACCAATACGGAGGTCATCATGGCAAGTGAGCCGAATGCGGTGGAGACCATATCGCTCATCACATCGCCGTCATAGTTCTTGCATGCCCAGATAAAGCCGCCTTCACTGCGGATGACGCGGGCAACGGCGTCGTCGATCAGCGTGTAGAAATAGGTGATGCCTGCCTGCTCAAAGCGTTCCTTATATTCCGCTTCAAAAATATCCGCGAAAATTTTCTTGAAGGTGCCGTCATAGATTTTTGCGATCGTGTCCTTGGAGGAGAACCACAGATCCTGCTTTGTCGCCAGCGCGTAGTTAAAGCAGGAGCGGGCAAAGGAGGAAATGGAGGAATCCTTGTTATATTGCCCCGTCAGCACACCGCCGCATTCAAAGTCATACACGGTCTTGCGCGTTTCATTGCCGTCTTTGTCGGTAAAGACCAGCTCCGCCTTGCCCTCCGGCACACGCAGCTCGGTCGCCTTGTAGACATCGCCGTAGGCATGACGGGCGATGGTGATCGGCTTTTTCCAGTTCTTGACGACCGGATGGATGCCCTCAACCAATATTGGTGCCCGGAACACCGTGCCGTCCAGAATGGCGCGGATCGTACCGTTCGGGCTTTTCCACATCTCGTGCAGGTTGTATTCGCTCATGCGCTGCACATTCGGCGTGATGGTGGCGCATTTTACGCCGACACCGTACTTCCGGATCGCCTTTGCCGCATCGACCGTGACCTGATCAGCGGTGCGGTCACGCTCCGGAAGACCCAAATCGTAGTATTCGGTTTTCAGGTCGATAAAGGGCAGGAGCAGTTCGTCCTTGATCTGCTTCCACAGAACACGGGTCATTTCGTCGCCGTCCATCTCGACCAGCGGCGTTGTCATCTGAATTTTCTGCATTTTTACCTCCCGATTGATCAGCTCACAGCGATTGATCGGCGTTCCGAGCTCATAGAATTTTTCTTCGTAGCCGGTCATGATGCCGACCGGACCGTTTTTGTGCAGGTCACGCGTCAGATTGTGGATCTCCAGACCGCAGGCCTCGAATTCCTCCAGCGACCACTCAAACAGCGCGGCATTGTCCGTTTTGAAGTGGATCTCACCGTCGCGCTTCAATATCCTCTGATACTTCCGCAGGAAGGTGCGGTAGGTCAGACGGCGTTTGGCATTCTTCTTGCGCGGCCAGGGGTCGCAAAAGTTCAGATAGAGCAAGTCGATTTCGCCGTCTGCGAAATACTCCTCGATTTCCGCCGCGTCCAAGGAGAGAAAAAAGACATTTTTGAGTCCCATTTCCAAGGCGCACTCCATGCCGAGCAGCATGGCCTCCTGCACACGCTCCACGGCGATCAGAAGCACATCCGGCTCCGCCGCCGCAGTTTCCACGGTGAATTTTCCCTTGCCGCAGCCGACCTCCACACGGATCTCCCTTGCCTCCGGCATCAGGGTGCGCCACTTGCCGCGCAGCGATTTTGCATCGCGCAGCCAGATCGCGGCGCAGGCTTCCATGCGCGGCTCCAAATTGTTTCGTTTTCTCATTCTCATCGGGATATATCCTCGCTTATTTCATCTTTCGCGTGAAATTATAGCAAATCAAACGGTCATAGTAAAGAGCGCACAGAATATTTGTTGCATTTTTTGCGTTGCGCGTGTATAATGTATCCTGCATCCGGGTTTAGCGAAGTTTGGTATCGCGCTTGGTTTGGGAGCGTGTAACACCCCCGACGGGACGGAGGAATTCAAAATCCCCGGATGCCTTGAAAACACTGGGGTTTTGGCACTTCACAGCTTCCGCAAAAACTCCGAAAACAGCCGCTTGACCACATGTTTGACCACAACGGCAGAATAAGAAAATCGAATATCCGGGTGTAGCTCAGATGGTAGAGCGCGTGGTTTGGGACCACGAGGCCGCTGGTTCGAAACCAGTCACTCGGACCAAAAATCCTCTGAAATCGGCGATTTCAGAGGATTTTTCTATTTCTTTGTCTACTGCGGTGCAAAAAATGGTGTATGGAGTCAACGAATAAACATCACTCAAAAGAAAGTTCTTCTTCGGCTTTTTCATAAACTTCCACACGATTGGTAACATCAATGCGGTTTACAACCCAACCTCTCAACATACAAAGTTTGATAAAATCATCGATCCTATTCTCACCTTTCATGTTCCTTAGTGTTATCACGACACCAAACGGCAGGCCTTTACCATTTTTGCTACGAAGCCGTTCCTTGGTTTTGATACTTAACCCCCAAGTTCCAGATCCATATACTTTTCTGGGGCGCGCAGCATCTTTGATCGTATCATTGATATGCTTAATATTGTCCCATTTCCTGTATAGTTTGCGGGCGTTCTCCTCTGGCAGATACAAACGCTCAGCATCACCTTGGCGGTTCGCATTAATCGACTTAATCGATGCA
>PITX01000017.1 GCA_017577345.1 Clostridiales bacterium | reverse complement strand
GAGCATATGCAGGTCCTTATGAATGCAGGAGCGAACCTGATCGGCGGCTGCTGCGGCACGACACCGGAATTCGTTGCACAGCTCAGAAAAAGGGTCGGGTAAATATGAATCTGAATACTGTGGATTATTACGAGCTTGTGCGGCAGGGCTTTGGTGAAGTTTTGTATCAGGGCGAGGAGGGCTGCATCCTCAGAGAACGGGACAACGGCCCTGTCATGTCGGATATTACGGACGGGGGAAAGCTCTGTGAACGCCTTCATGCCTTGCAGCTTCCGGAGTTTTCGATTGCCGTGGTGAAAAGTGAGGACGCGTTTCATGCCGTGAAACGGGAATTCGGATTCGCCGGAAGCAATCCCTGTACGCAGTGGGTATACTGCCTGCCCGAGCCTCCGCGATATCCCGACTGCGATATTCGCCCGCTGAGCATGGAATATGCGCAGACAGCAGGGGAGCAGTACCATCATAATATGGACTATGTTCGCGAACGCATTGCGGCGGACAGAATGTGGGGGCTGTTTGAGAACGGGAAGCTTGCCGGCTTTATCGGCGTCCATTCAGAAGGTGCAATGGGTATGCTGGAAATCTATCCAGCCTACCGCAAACGCGGCTACGGCTTTGCACTGGAGGCATTCCTGATCGGGTGGAATTTGCGGCACGGTCTGACCGCCTACTGCCATGTGATTGACGGGAATGAAGGCTCCCTTCATTTACAGAAAAAACTCGGTATGGAGAAGGCGGAGCAGCCGACCATCTGGTGCTGGCAGGAAAACTGAAATCAGAAAACGCTCTCATTTGAGGGCGTTTTCTTTCTGCCGAAAATCGGGGACAAATGTCCTGGCATACCGAAAGAGAAACAGGTACAATGTGTACAGATGCAAAAGCATCAAATATTATGGAGGAAAGAAAAATGAAGAAGTTTTTGGCTATCCTGTTGGCTATCGCCATGGTTGCTTGCCTGTTTGCAGGCTGCGCCGAAGGCGAAGCTGATCCCACCGATGCTCCCGTTGTGACCGACGCTCCTGTTGAGACCGACGCTCCCTCGGAAGCTCCCACTGAAGAAGAGCCTGCTGCTGACTACAGCGCATGGCATGTCGCAATGATCACCGACTACGGCGATATCACCGACCAGTCCTTCAACCAGACCACTTATGAGGCTGGCAAGGCATGGTGCGAAGAGCGCGGCGTTGACTTCACCTACTACAAGCCGACCGGTGACTCCACCGCAGAGCGTGTTGCAATGGTCGACCAGGCTGTTGCAGAGGGCTACAATGTCCTGCTGATGCCGGGCTTTGCTTTCGCAGACACCGTTAAGGAAACTGCAGAGCTGTATCCGGATGTCTACTACATCGTCCTCGACGTCGGTGCAGGCGACTACGGCGACTATGTTCTGCCCGCAAATGTTTACTCCGCAGTTTACCAGGAACAGCTCCCCGGCTACATGGCCGGCTACGCTGCTGTGAAACTCGGCTACAAGCATCTGGGCTACATGGGCGGCATGGCAGTTCCTGCTGTTGTCCGTTACGGCTTCGGCTATGTTCAGGGCGCTAACGCAGCTGCTGTCGAGCTCGGCATTGAGGACGAAGTTGTCGTCGAGTACGCTTACGGCAACCAGTTCTTCGGCGATCCCGACATCACTGCTTACATGGACGCCATGTATCAGGAAAAGGGCATCGAGATCTGCTTCGCCTGCGGTGGCTCCATTAACAGCTCTGTCTGTGAAGCTGCTCAGAAGGTCGAGGGTGCAAAGGTCATCGGTGTTGACGTCGACCAGGCTCTGACGCAGGATCCCGTCTACGGCGAAGGCATCACTGTTACCTCTGCTATGAAGGGCCTCGCAGCTACTGTTAAGTCCGCTCTGAGCGACCTCATCGAGAACGATCTGTGGGCTGACTACGCAGGTCAGATCGCGTCCCTTGGCATCATCTCCGGCGACGACCTCGACGCTAACTATGTCGGCATTGCTCCTTCCACTCAGTTCGAGGACGGCAAGTTCACCGAAGACGACTACGCAGCTCTTGTTGCTGCAATGTACGCAGGCGATATCGTCGTTTCCGACGCTATCGATGTTGAGCCCGAAGTTGCAATCACTGTCAACTATCTTGGCAACGTCAAGTAATCTTCTTTATCATCCAAAGGGAAAGAGCGGACTTCGGTCCGCTCTTTTTCTTTGCTGAGAAAAGTAGAGACAATTGTCCTTTTTATTTGTTTTCTGTACTGATAGAATAGAAATACGGAATAAGAGAAAAACTCACTGCCATGGCTCGGGTCATGAAGCAGGTTTGAGCGGAAAGGAAGATCTGGATGTCAAACATAGCTGATATCAATTTGAAGGCTGACGGCCATCAGCGAATTGACTGGGTATCCCGCCATATGCCGGTGCTGAACGCGATCGGTGAACGGTTTGAGCGCGAAAAGCCTTTTGCGGGGCTGAGAATTGCGCTGTCGATCCATCTGGAGGCAAAGACGGCATATCTCGTAAAAACACTTGCCCGCGGCGGTGCAGAAATGCATGTGACCGGCTCCAATCCGCTCTCCACCCAGGACGGTGTCTGCGCGGCACTGGTCGATGACGGAATTACGGTGAACGCGATCCACGGATCTGATCCTGAGACGACGGTAAAGCTTTGGAAGGAGACGCTTTCCTGCCATCCCGATATTGTGATCGACGACGGATCTGATTTGATCAACCTGTTGCTTGGTGACTGCAAGGAATATGCAGACCATATCATGGGCGGCTGTGAGGAGACGACCTCCGGTGTACAGCGTCTGTACGGCTGGGAAAAGAGCGGCCGTCTTGCATTCCCCGTGATGGCGGTCAACGATGCAAGATGCAAGTGCTTCTTCGATAATACATACGGCACCGGTCAGAGCACCTGGGACAGCCTCATGCGAACGACCAACCTGGAAGTCAACGGCAAGACCGTTGTTGTTGCAGGCTACGGTTATGTCGGACGCGGCGTTGCGAATATCGCGCGCGGTTTGAACGCAAGAGTCATCATTACGGAAATCGACCCCGTCAAGTCGATCCTTGCGGTGATGGACGGCTTTACCGCGATGTCCATGAACGAAGCGGCGAGGCTGGGCGACATTTTTGTTACCACTACTGCCTGCTGTGATGTCATCCGTAAGGAGCATTTTGAAATGATGAAGGATGGCGCGATCGTCTCCAATGCCGGACATTTCAGCATTGAGATCGATCTGGATGCTCTGAAAAAGATGGCAGTCAGCAAGAAAGAACTGCGCAAAAACCTGGACGGCTATGTATTACCGAACGGGAGAATGATCGCAGTTGTTGCCGACGGCGGTCTGTGCAATATTGCCGCTGCCGACGGTCATCCCGTAGAAATCATGGATATGTCATTTGCGCTGCAGGCGATCGGTGCGGAATATATTCTGAAAAACCACAAGAATTTACAGCCGAAGGTCTATAACATTCCCGACGAACTGGATCGTCATGTTGCGCAACTGAAGCTTAAGGCATTCGGCGGCTCCTATGATGTACTGAACGAGAAACAGAAACAGTACTTGATGGGACATTGATTTGTGCTCTTGCTGCATGGGATGCAGTAAAATAATTAAAAAGGAGACAATAACAATGAAGAAGACAAGAATTCTCAGCGTGATCCTTTGCCTTGCTGTCGTTTTCAGTATGTGCCAGATGATCGCATTTGCCGCAGAAGACGGCTTCAAGGATGTCACCGAGAAAGACTGGTTCTATGATGATGTAAACTATGTCGTCGAGAACGAGCTTTTCAAGGGCGCAACCTCTACGAGCTTTGCACCGAACGGCGGGATGAACCGCGGCATGATCGCAACTGTCCTGTACCGTCTGGCAGGCAGCCCCGAGGTCGAAAAAGCTGCTTCCTTTGAGGACGTTGCTGCCGCCGCTTACTATGCTGCTGCTGTCGCATGGGCAAAGAACGCAGGCGTTATCAACGGCACCTCTGAGAAGACCTTCTCCCCGAAGGACTTGGTCACCCGTGAGCAGATCGTCAGCCTGATGTATCGTTTCTACACCGAGTATAAGGGTGTGGGCGCTGCAAACGCTGTCGAGCTGAAGGACTACAAGGACGCTGCTTCTGTTGCTACATATGCAGTTGACGCAATGAAGTGGGCTGTCGGTAACGGCATCATCAACGGCGCTGACGGCAAGCTTGACCCGAAGGGAACCGCAACCCGCGCACAGGTTGCCGCTTTCATCGCTCGCTTCGCAAAGTTTATCGAAGCTGAAGAGGAAGCTGCAAGAAGAGCAGGTATCCGTATCGTCTGCATGGCTCCGTCCATGGTCGAATGTGTCTATGCTCTCGGCTACGGTGATTGCATCGTCGGTTGGTCTGCATACACCGATTATCCTGTCGCTGCACAGGAGACCACCGGCTATCTGCCCTATCAGTACTACTACGACATCAACACACCCGACTTCGATGTTGACATGGAGCTGGGCAAGAAGGACTGCGTCGATCTGGAAGGCAATGTCCTTGAAGGCGTCCGCAAGCAGGTCGCTACCGTTTCCAAGTTCTATGACTACAACGAGGAGATCCTCGACGGTCTGAACGCAACTGTTATCTTCTGCGAAGGCACCGAGCAGGCAGACTGGGGTGAATACCTCAACAACGAAAAGGGTATCCCCACCTATTGCTATACTCCGGAAAGCATTGATGACATCTATGATATGATGATCGAAATGGGCGAGATCCTCGGCTGCAAGGAGTATGCACAGGAGCTCGTTGACGGCTATTATGCAAGAATTGACGAGATCAAGGACATCACCAAGGATCTGACTCCGATTCGTACATATTTCGAGATCGCTCATCAGTCCGACTACGGCGAATGGGGCAAGTACGGTCCCTACACCGAGGGCGGCAACACTCCGTTCGATGAAATGATCAGAATTGCAGGCGGTGTCAACATCTTCAACGATCAGAAGGACTATGTCAATCTGTATGATGTCTTTGGTGATGATTGCTTCCCCGAGACCGTAAAGAGAGATCCGCAGGTCATCATGAGCCCGTACTGGCCCGGTGCATATGACTTCGAAGTTACCACCCTGTACGAAATCATGACCCGCCCCGGCTTTAATGAGACGCAGGCTGTTCAGACCGGTCGTGTCTGCTACTACGACTCCAGCCTGATGAAGCGTTTTGGCCCGCGTACCATCAAGGCCATTGAGAAGCTGGCATATCTGCTCCATCCGTACTATTTCCCGAACCCCGAGAACTCCGTTTCTCCGTGGGAGCTGGGTAAGATCGATGTTGCAGAATACTTCCCGGCACCGCTCGACTAATGCGCAGTTTTTTCCGGGAACCCCTCATTTGAGGGGTTCCCGGATTTCAGCGTATCTGCTTGATTTTTAATTGATTATTGGGTAAGATGATTGAAAGAGGTGAGCAACCGTGAAAAAGCATCTGGCGGAAACATTATTGGCTACGATTCCGCAGCGTTATCTGGATATGGCGAAGATTGTTTCCTACAAACCGGGAGAATACCTGAAACGCACGGGTGACAGCTTTTTTAATTTCTGTATCCTTGCCGAGGGAACTGTCAAGCTGCTGCACGACAACGCGGAAAGTCCGCTGATTCTGGACTTGTACCACAAGGGCGACTTTTTCGGAGAAATGGAAGCCATCGGGATGCAGACGGATGACAGAAGCATCGTCGCGCTGACAGACTGCAAGGTCTATCAGTTTACCGGCGCACAGTTCCTTGAAATGTGGAATGAGTGCAGCGATGTGTCGCGGTACATTCTATATGTTCACTGCGAGCGCCTGATCCGTGAGGGCAACGATAAGATCCATGCAGAGACGCTGTTCCTGCGCGAAAAGGTGTTCCGACTCATTCAGGAGAATCTGAACGATTCGAACTATTTCATGTATACCAAGGATGTTCTGGCGGAGATGGCAGGCATTTCCATCCGAAGCCTGAACCGCGTTCTTGCCGAGTTGAATGACATGAAGATGATCCGTCTTTCCTCCGGCACGATCCGTCTGTGGGTGTAAGATAAGAACAGAAGGAGACTGTTTTGCCTGTGTGATGAACACGCAGGTAAAACAGTCTCCTTGTGTATCCCTTCCTTCTTCTCGTATTTCAATCGGATTTCCTTTGCCTGTCAACGCTGACGATCCTGTGAAGCCAGCGGCGGTCACGGGATGAGAAAGCATCCGTGAGCAGATAAAGGCCGGTCAGCAGCAGGAAAAAAACGGCACTGCGCGCAATGGGATGCGAAAGAAGCAAAGAGGGCAGAACGGCAGATACCAGACACAGAAGAGGACGAAGAAAGTCCGAAATGCGCGGCTGATGCGTACTGGTCAGAAGCAGCCTGCGCAGGCTGAGAAACAGATTGATCGCGTGTGTTACGGCGAAGCTGAACAGATATCCGACAATGCCCCAGCGCGGCAGAAGCAGAAACAGCAGGATCACATCGAGCAGGGAGGTGATGGTGTTGTAGCGCACACAGCTGACCTGCTCGGCAAGCCCCTTGAGCATCCCGTCCGTGATCGCGTCAAGGTAGAGCATCAGCACCGCAGGTGAAAAGCATCGCAGATAGTATCCCGCATCTGTGCTTGCGTAAATCGCCTGACCTAAAGCGTCCGCGTTGAGAAAGAAAAAGCCGGCGATTGCGGAGGCGAACAGTGCGGTCATACGCAGGCATTTATCGGTCAGATCAATGATCCGCAGACTGCACCCCATGGCACGGCTGCGCGATAGCTCCGGAACGAGCAGATCGGAGACGGAGTAGAGTACTGCCGCGGGAAACATCAGCACGGGGAAAACCATGGCGTGGATCGTGCCGTAGTCTGCCATTGCTTGCTCCGTACCGCCGCCGTAGCGGGCAAGCCCGAAGGGAATCAGAAGCTGCTCTGCAGTATTCAGTCCTGCACGCAGGATGTCGTTCATTGCCAGCGGAACGCACAGCTTCACCAGCCGTTTGCGCATATCAGACCGCTTCCCGGAGATCGGAACGGAACGGGTCTGCCTGCGATAAATCAGAAACAGCAGGAAAAAATCAAACGCACTGCCGAGACTGCTGCCGAGAATGATCGCACAACAGGAGCGTGCAAGATCACCCGATGCCCAGAACAGAAGCAGAAGTGTCGTCAGAAGGACAGAGAGCAGCCGCTCTGCGATCTCAATACCGACCATCTGACGGATGCGCGAGCAGGCGGTGAAATAGCCGGTCATGATGCCGCACAGGCAGGAAAATGGCAAAAACAGACCCATGACGCGCAGCGAAAGTGCGGCTCTGGTATCGCGGAGCAGAATTTCGGCAATCGGCGCAGAGAGAAAAAACAGAATTGCCCCTGCCGCACCGCTGACAGCAAGTCCCCAGCGCAGGCACGCCGCCATCGCCAGTCGGACACCGCCGGGTCGCCGATGCCCGAATTCCTCGGCGGCAAGGCACATAGATGCAACGCGGATGCCGCCCGTCCCTGCAAGCATGGCAAAAACGCCGACAGTGGAAATGAGCTGCAGCAGCCCCAGACCTGCCGCACCGATGCGGTCGGTCAGAAAAACATTGAAGCCGATGGAGATCAGACGCAGCAGCAGATTGACGGTGGTCAGCAGCAGTGCACCGCCCAGTATGCTACTCTGTTTTGCCACATCATCACCCCTCTGCTATATATAGAACAATCCCTGCCGCAAAATACATACGGCAGGGACTTTTTATTTTCCGTTCAGCGAGGTCTCCACCAGACGGTCGCCCTCATATCGGAGCTTCAGGGAGAAAAACGGTACACGCTCCTCCATCAGACGCAGGAAGATTTTATCTCCCTCCCATTGCGGAAGCCGGGCAAATCGCTCCTTGGAAACCCATTCCAGTTTTCCCTCATCACATTCATGCAAGGTGCCTGTAAAGCCCGTGGCATGGAACAGGTGCATATATTCGCCCTCCCAACGGTCGGAAAGGAAGGTGACGATGCCGCAGTACCGCCAGTCGGTCAGCGTCAGCCCGGTTTCCTCCGTTACCTCACGCTTCAGACAGTCCTCCGGGCTCTCATTTTCCTCAAACTTGCCGCCGATGCCGATCCATTTGTTACGGTTCAGATCGTTCTCTTTTTTGATACGGTGCAGCAGCAGGTAGCAGCCGTCTTTTTCAATATAACAAAGCGTCGTATTCTTCATTCCGCCGCCTCAAAAATCAGTTCATCATAGCCCGTTTCCGCATCCTCCTCCACGCCGATCTGCCAGCCGTCCAATATGCCGATGACCAGCTCACAGGTGGTGTTGATGATGCAGCCTTCAACAAGATGACCGCCGACAGTCGAAAGGTCTTCCTTTGACAGGGCGATATGCAGATGGCACCGTGCCTCACTGACCGTGCCGTTCAGGGAGACGATCTCGCACGGCTCAATGATTTTGCGCAGACGGACACCGCTTGCATCGCGCACACAGCCCTCACTGATACAACCGACAGCGGACAGAACGACACCTGCGGCAATATGGTGCTCCTGCGCAAGCGCACGGATGCACAGCAGGAGATCATCACCGCGGTGCAGACGGGCACATACTGTTTTCATGCAATACCTCCGAAAAAAGGGCTGCATCGGCAGCCCTGCAGACTGTCAAAAAAGTCCGTAACCGTCAAAATGAAGATAAGCATGAACAGATTTGTCATTGCGAGGTTTGCGAAGCAAACCGTGGCAATCTGTCCTTTCAGGTTTTGAATAATGTAAAGATAATTAAGTGTTTTGACTTACTTCGCAACTCTCACTCTACCGTACCTATGTACGCCGACGAGTGAGAGTTGCTTGTCTTCCGAACTTTTTGACAGCCTGTCAGCGTGTCGAAAAGGGTTTTTCGACACGCTGAAGGGCTGCATCGGCAGCCCTGATCTGATCATTTTGTTATGACATTGACGGCGTTGTGCAGATTTTCAACGACATAGTGCGCCGTGCCGTCCGATTTTTCGCCGTCCAGCGTCCAGTCCATGTCCGCAGGGGCTTCGATTTCCAAGCGGCTTGCTGTGGCGAGCGTCAGCATCGGCGTATCGTATTTCTGAGACAGCAGTGCGTGTACGCAGCTGCTCAACTCCAATGGATTGTGCGGTTTGCGAATGAGCAGGACCTCAAACAGCCCGTCGCTCATATCCACCATGTCCTCTTTCAGCGTCAGAACGCCGGCAACAGAGGTGGAATTGCTGATGCCGCCGAAAATATAGTCATCCTCATATACCGTGCCGTCATCGAGCGTCACGCGCATATGCTTGCTGCGGATGGCGGCGACTTCCTTGACACCGCTGAGGAGATAGGCAAAATGCCCCAATGTGTTTTTCAGACTCTGCGAGGTCGCATAGGACGCTCTGGTAAAGGCACCGAAGGAAGCAATGTAGGAAAAATACCGCTCGTTAAAACGACCGATGTCCAAGGGACGGGGTGTGCCGTCCACGATGTCCTGCGCTGCCCGCAGAAGATCCTTCGACAGCTTCAGACTGTTGGCAAAGTCGTTGGTACTGCCTGCAGGGATATAGCCGACGGGCGTACTGCTTCGGGCGGAATACAGACCGGAGATCACCTCGTTGAAGGTGCCGTCACCGCCGATGCAGACAACAACATCATATTCCTCAGCCCGGGCGGATGCGACCTCGGTCGCATCACCGCGTGCAGCAGTCATATAAGCATTGACATCGAAGCCTCCTCGATTGAAAATACCGATAATATCCGTCAGCACACGGTTGGCTTTTTTCTTGCCGGAGCAGGGGTTTACAATTAACAGGAGCCTTTTCATAGTATCACAGGAACAGTGCCAGCAGAAGCACGGCAGCAATCAGAATACCGACGGCAAGGAAGAGCCAAAGCTCTTTTGCACGCGGCTTGCGGATATGGAACGGAAGAACAAAGCACAGACCGGTCAGCGCCGTCAACGCACAAAGAGCAATGCCGAACGGTGAGCCGATGAACATCTCCTTAAACGGGAGAATTTCGCCTGCGGTGCAGACGCAGTAAACAGCCGTGCCGCAGTAGAAGATCGGGAATACCAGAGCAGCGGAGGTGATGGGGACACCGGAATAGCTCTTGCGGGCTTCCTCCGTTTCCTTCTGCCGCATTTCCTCTGTAACATTGAAATAGGCAAGGCGAATGAGTCCTGCCAGCACATACAGCGGCGCGATCGCATAGGCATACCAACAGCCGCGGCAGAGCGTCAGCACAATGACAGCCGGCAGAACGCCGAACGCAATCATGTCACTCAGCGAGTCGATCTGGATGCCGAATGCCTTTTCTTCAGCCGTACGGTTTTTCTTAGTGCGGGCGACCTTGCCGTCAAACATGTCACAAAGACCGCAGAACAGCAGACACATGGTCGCCCAAATGGGATGCCCTGCCATGGCAAGCGCCATTCCGCCGACAGCGGACAGCGGGCTCAGGTAGGTCAGGATGACCGTATAATCATAAAATCCAATCATTATCTTCTCCAATGGAACGGACGAAGCCGCAACTCTCTCTAACTATAGTATTATCCCTCATTTTTGCTGTTTCGTCAAGGGGCAGGAAGGAAATCTGCGGAAAAAGACGAATAAAATGGTATTCAGAATTCGCCTGCGGCGTACATCAGCGCGGAAAGGGCGCACAGCGGTGCAGTCTCACAGCGCAGAATGCGCTTGCCGAGCGTGCAGATCCTTAATCCGGCCTCGGCTGCCTGACGGATCTCGGCTCCCTCAAAACCGCCCTCCGGACCGGTCAGGATCGCGGCGGTTTTGAAGGGTTTTTCCTCCATTGCCGCACGAAAGGTGAGGCTTTCCTCATTTTCATAAAAGCATACCGCAAGGTCTGCCTGTGCGGCACGGTGCAGCGCCTCTGCATAGGAAGAAAGAGCGATGACCTGCGGTATTCTGCCGCGGCGTGACTGCTCTGCGGCGGAGGCGGCAATTTTCTGCCAGCGCTCGAGCTTGTTTTTCAGCGATTTTGCATCCGGGCGGGAAACACACCGTGCAGAGGGAAAACAGACCAGCTCATCTGCGCCGAGCTCGGTGGCTTTCTGAATGACATACTCAAACTTGTCTGACTTTGCAAATGCCATATAGATGGCACAGGAAACCGCTGCCTCACTTTCGGCAGGGGAGCTTGCGTGCACGATCAGACTGATCTGCCCGTTTGCCACATCGGATACCGTACAGCGGTAGTCGATGCCCTCGGCATCGCATACGGTAACTTCATCGCCGTTTTTCAGACGCAGTACCTTAGCATGTGCGGCATTTTCTCCGGTCAGCACCATAAAGCTGCCGCCGATTTGATCCTTTGGTACAAAAAATCTGGGCATAGCCATTCCTCCTGTCATTTGTATTGTAGCAGAGAAGGAAAAAATACGCAAGTAGTGAAAAAGGGGCTTGACAAAACCCGCAATTCGCTATACAATAGCAAAGCAAATTGGATATGCGAGTGTGCTGGAATAGGTAGACAGGCACGTTTGAGGGGCGTGTGACAACCGTCGTGTGCGTTCAAGTCGCATCACTCGCACCAGAAAAGGCATCCGAAAGGGTGCCTTTTTCACTACCCGGAGGAATGTTATGAGTTTATTTGACCTGATCGTTACCGCGATCGCCCTTTCCATGGATGCCTTTGCGGTCTCCATCAGCAAGGGACTGTCTGTGCGCAATGTCCGTCTGCGCCACGGGCTGATTTGCGGTACATACTTCGGAGGCTTTCAGGCACTGATGCCGCTGCTCGGCTTTCTGCTTGCCAGCTCCTTTGCCGATTATATCAAGGCATACGACCATTGGATCGCTTTTTTGCTACTGGCGGTCATCGGCGCGAACATGATCCGCGAGGCGTGCTCCAAGGAAGAAGAAACGCTCGACAGCTCCTTTTCCGTCAAGACCATGCTGGTGCTTGCCGTCGCTACCAGTATTGACGCATTGGCGACCGGCATTTCCTTTGCGGTTACGGATACGAATATCTTGCTTGCCATCAGCCTCATC
>PITX01000160.1 GCA_017577345.1 Clostridiales bacterium | reverse complement strand
CTGCTGGCTACTCGACAGCCCTCACATGGCGCGGGAGTGGCCGATCGTCGGTTTGTAGAGAGTATACATCGGCGCCGTCTTGTGATCACGAGCGACGAAGAAAGACAGGTTCATGGTGTTTTTTTTTTTTAAAGGATGGGGCCACCACGAAACTCTCCACAGGGTGGTTCGTCGGCAGCGTCGGATGGGTATAAGAGACAGGACCTGAGCAGGGCGGCAGCGAGCGCGGAATATGAGATGTAGCCTGCGCCATGAGCCTGAGCCGATTTCCCGAAAGGGAGATCGGCTTTTTGCTTTTTATGGTGTCCAAATTGGACACCGGGGAGGACAAAACATGAGACAAATGCTGAAATCGATCTTTTGCGACGCCGCCTTCGTGGTTGGTGCCGCCGCCGTGACCTGCGGCGTGACGCTGATGTTCGCGCCCGCCGGGCTCGTTGTGGGCGGTGCGTTCTGTATCGCGCTCGGCGTACTGGTGGCGAGGAACGGGGGTGAGGATACATGATCCTGCTTCCGACACCGAAACGCAGCGGTCAGGTCACTAAATCGGCCGGCGCTTCGCCGACCGTTCTGACACTCGGCAGTCCTGAGGGCTGGGGCTTCGATGGCCGCATCACGGACGATGCCGCAATGAAGATATCCGCCGTGTACGGCTGCGTGACCTATCTGTGCGATTTCGTCAGCTCGCTGCCTGTCTATGTCTGGGACGGAAACAAGCGCGAACGCGTGACGGATCATGCGCTCAACCGTGTCCTGTCTATCCGTCCGAACGCCTGGCAGACGCCGTCTGCACTGAAACGGTTCGCCATGCGCTCGATTTTGCTCCGCGGAAACAACTATGCGTTTGTCGTCCGGGATCCCCGAACGATGGAGATCAAAGAACTGATCCCGCTGTCGCCTGACTGCATGCGTCTCGAACTCGTGAAAAATGTGCCGCAGTATTTCTACACCGCGCCGAAGACCGGGGAGCTGTTCCGCCTTGATGCGCAGGACGTTGTGCATCTGCCGGGGGACGGCGAGGACGGGCTGAAAGGCTTGTCCGTTTTGAGATACGCTGCAAACACCCTGAGCCGCGCCAGTGCGGCGGATGAGTACGAGCAGGCAGTCTATAAGAACAACGCCCGTCCGGGCGGTGTTCTCGAAACAGACTCCGACCTCGGCGGCCTGTCGAGCGTCCCGGATCCGAATAACCCCGACAAAATGCTGTCCAAAAAGGAGAACGTCCGCCGTGCGTGGGAAAACGCCCATGCCGGAAGCGCGAATGCGTTCCGCGTTGCCGTCCTGGACAACGGTCTCAAATATCAGCCGATCAAGATCGACGCCTACGATGCGTCCTTCGTTGCGTCAAAGGACGTGTCCGTTGCCGACATCGCCAGATTCTTCGGCGTGCCGCTGCACTGCCTCGGCGCCGGAAAGCAGAGCTATTCCAGCAACGAGCAGAATTCCCTCGAATTCGTCCAGGGGCGCGGGCTTGCCATTGTCCGCGGCTGGGAGGATGAGCTGAGCTATAAGCTGCTCACGGACTCTGACCTTTCAAAAGGATATCGCATCAAATTCAACTTAGACGGCAGACTGCGCGGCGACACCGCGGCGCGTGCCGCGTTCTACAAATCCATGCACGAGACCGGTGCCTATTCGGTCAACGACATCATGCGCCTCGAGGATCGCCCTGACGTCGAGGGCGGCGATGTGCATTATGCCTCGCTGAACTATGTCCCGCTGGAGGACTTCAAGGAGCTGTCGCGGAAGCGCAACGGGCTGGATAAGTCCATGAGTACGCCGGGCTGAAAGGAGCTAAGAAATGTATCAGATCAAGAGATTTTCCACAACGCAGAAGGTCGCCTCGGAGGCGGACCTCGGCAGGATCAACGAATTTTCCCGCAGGGAGCTGACGGCAGAAGACATCTATACCTTCTCCATTCGTGCCTGCGATAACCTGCCTGACCGCGACTATGAGCGGTTTACGGAGGATTGCCTCAAGGAGCTTGCTGTGCTCTTTGTCGGCAAGACCGTCCTGTTTGATCACTGCTGGTCGGCGACGATGCAGACCGCCCGTGTGTATGCTTCGGAGGTCGTGACAGAGGGAAAGGAAGCCTATCTGCGCCTCGATGCCTATATGCTCAAGAACGATCAGAATGCGTCGATCATCGAGGCGATCGACGGCGGCATCCTCAAGGAGGTCTCGGTCGGCTGCGCGATCAAAACGGCACGCTGCAGCATCTGCGGCGAGCTGTACGGCTCCTGTGAGCACCGCAAAGGGCAGCCATATGACGACGAAATGTGCATCGTCGAGCTGTCAGAGCCCACGGATGCCTACGAGGTATCCTTTGTTGCCGTCCCGGCACAGCCGAAGGCCGGTGTGCAGAAATCCGCAGACGGCACAGAAACAATGTCCATCAACGATGTCGACCGCGCCAAGGCGCAGATCGCCATCGAAAAATTAAGATATGGAGGCTAATTTTATGAAGCGTAAACTCATCGACAAGAAAGCCGAGCGCGCTACTCAGGTGGAAGCCATGGAGACGGCACTCGCCAGCGGCGACAATGCAGCCTTTGAGACTGCGAAGAACGCCGTTGCCAATCTGAACACCGAGATCGAGAACATTGACGCAGTCCTTGCCGAAAAGTCCCGTTTCGGTGAAGCGCCTGCCGACGTGCCCTTTGAAGCACCGAAGGCAGAGAAAAAGCCCGGCGGTATCGAGGTCATGGCTAAGATGCTGCGCAGAGAGAAGCTCACCGATCAGGAAGCGGAACAGGTGCAGAAGGCACTGGTCACCGGCGACAATGCCGTCAGCGGCGAGAACTACCTCGTGCCTGCCGACGTGCAGACTGAGATCCGCGATCTCCGCAAGAGCTACGTCTCCGCGAAGCCCCTCGTCAATGTCATTCCCGTCGCTGATCTGACCGGCTCGACCAATTTTGAAAACAGTGCACCGTCCGGTCTGACTGCTTTCGATGATGGCGACACGATCGCCACAGAGACTGACCCGACCTTTGTGAAAAAGCCCTGGACGATCAAGTTCTACGGCAAGCTGATCCCGATCAGCCGCATCCTGCTCAAGGTCGCAAGCGGCCTGATGGCGTACCTGAACCGCTGGTTCGTTCGCAATGCCGTTATCTCCGAAAACGGTGCGATCTTCACCGCGCTCAAAACAGGCTACAACTCCGGCACACCGAAGTCTGTCGCCGGATGGGAGGAGCTCAAGCAGAGCATCACCGTTGACCTCGATCCGTCCTGTCTGATCGACGGCGTGATCGTCACCAACCAGTCCGGCTTTGCCTGCCTGGATGCAGAGGTCGACGGCGAAGGTCGCCCGGTCCTGCAGGCGAATCCCGCAAAGCCCACCGAGAAGTTGTTCCAGGGGCTGCCCGTCGTTGTGTTCCCGAATGCACAGCTGGCGAATATCGACGCCACGCACTTCCCGATGATCTACGGCAGCACCAAGGCCGGCGCAGACTTCATGGAATACGAAGGTCTGCTGTTCGAGACCAGCGAGCACTTCCTGTTCAATAAGAACCAGAACTGCCTGCGCGTGATCGAGGGCTTTGATGTTGTCAGCACGGACACCTCCGCATACATCTACGGTTCTTTCTCCGCTACCGTTTGATCGGTAACGGGCAGAAAGGAGGCCGAATATGAGCAGAGGCTATAT
>PITX01000159.1 GCA_017577345.1 Clostridiales bacterium | reverse complement strand
GCATAGCGATTCTCCTTTCGCTTGTTTGGTGGTACTTACATTGTAAAGGATTGTTTCTCTATGCTCAACTCTTTTTATGACAATGGGGCCAGGCTCGTCGCCTGACCCCAACATTTATTATAGAACCAATAAAAAATACGGGCGATGCAGCTTCCGGCTGCATCGCCCTAACTTTATTTTCTTGCGGAATCTTTAATTTTTGAGCCGTTAAAGTATTCATCCAGTCCGTTAAGCCACTGACCGCCGACCGGCGTGCGGTTGATTCGCAGATAGGCGTCAAAGAAGCGAAGCTCCGTTGTTTCCGTGTCGATATTGCAGAACAAGCGGAAACCGTTGTCGTAAATCGTATTGAACAGCGGGCCTTCATAGGCATACAGACCGCCGCCGGAGGGGTACATGAGCAGGTCGGTCTCACCAACGATGGACTCCACTTCTTTCTTCCACTGCCGCAGGTCTGCCGCCAGAACGTCCAGCGCAGAATCGCCGTAGCTGATATGCTCGTAGGTATGTGATGCAAATTCCCATCCGAGGTCTTTCAGACCGTCTGCGACCTTGCGTGCCTCATTGACCTCCGCCGTGTCGCTTGCGCTGCCGAGCTTTTCTTCCCATACCGCGGCGGTGTGATAGCCGAAGATGCCGTCCTTGCCGGACAGGCTGAGGATGCCTCTTGCGCCCTGATAGGAGAAGTCCGGATGCTCACGGATAAATGCCTCTACGATCGGCACAAGGTCATACTCGCCCTGCACAGTCTGCCCTTCAGCAGTAATAAACTCGCAGGTAGGCTGACCGTTAGCATCAAGGAGCAGCTTGCTTGCAAAGCCGTCGCCGTCCTGATCCGCGTAACCGTCATCATTTCCGTCCGTCATAGATGGCGCATAGTTCAAATCGTCCTGCACCAAAACAAGCGGTTTCTTTCCCTCGGGGAGATAGAGCTCCGCAGGCATATATACTGTTTCCTGCTCTGCATTCACATCGCTGCGATAGAGGTCGTGGATGCTGACAAGAATGAAATTTTTATTATACAGCTCCTGCAGGATTCCCTTGCATTCCGAAACCGTTACCATATAATCCCGATAATAGCTTTCCTGGCTGCCGCCGTCAAATGCTCTTGCAGGATCGGCGATCAGACTGTGGAAGGACAGCATGGAAACCTCGGAGACATCGTCCCATCTGACCAGAAGCGACTGTGCACTCTGATAGCGGGAATTGGCATCGGCAAGCTCCGGCTGCTGAAGCCAGTCAGTGCCGTATTCCCGCAGGATGCTGACCGCACCCTCATAGTCATAGCTTGACGCAAGCCGGTCGGCGCGAGTAATCAGTTCGCTGATGATTTCCTCTCTGGTCTGCGTGGACTCAACAGCCTGCGTTTCCATCGGCTCATTCGACGCTCCGCCGGATGTGATTTTACCGATCAGAATAATCAGAACAACGATGATTGCCACTACGAGCAGTGCTGCCGTGATCAGCTGCGCCCAGCCTCGGTAATTGATTTGCTGTTTCTTTTTCGGCTTCTTCTGCGATGCAGGGCGCGTTTTGGGTCGATCTGCAACAGCAGCCCGTGTACGCGGGTGCTGAACAAGCATTGCGGGAATCTGTTCCTCCGGAAGCTCCGGCACGGCAAATTCCCGCGGCGGCTGCACAGGTGACGGCTGTGGCGCAGTCTGCTCGCTTTTTTGCGCAAGAAATCTTTCTACATCCCACTCGGTATTGATTTCCTGCAAGAAGGCTTCCTCAGAACGGTATGTGTTATTTCTGTTATTTTCCTCCATCAGGAGCTACCTCTCTTTCTTAATCTCGAAGTAATCTGCGCCGTGCGATGTTGATGGTATCCTCCTGCATGTGATTCATCCACGCAAGACTCTTTCCGCAGCCGTATGCAACGCAGGAATCTGCGTCATCTGCCAGCATACACTTGATTTCCGTGCGCTCCTGCAGCAGCTTGTCCATACCGTAAACCTGACTTCCGCCGCCGGTCAGGACGATGCCGTTCTTGGAAATATCCGCCACCAGTTCGGGCGTGGTTTCCTCCAGAACATCGAGCACCTTGTCGCAAATCTGTCTTGCCGGACGCTTGAGGCATTCCATGACCTCGTCAGAGGCGATCACGATCTCGCGGGCAAGACCGGTTTTAAGGTCTCTGCCCTTCACCGCCATACTCAGTGCCTCCGGACGCTGCCAGACACAGCCGATGGAAATCTTGATGTCCTCTGCCGTGTTTTCACCGATCAAAAGCCCGTAATTCTTACGGATATACTTGACGATGGCATCGTCAAAGGCAATGCCTGCGACCTTGACGGAGGCGGAATTAGCAACACCGTTCATCGTCAGAACGCCGATATCCGTCGTACCGCCGCCGATGTCAACGACCATGCGACCCTCCGGCGCGGAAATATCAAGCTGTGCGCCCAGTGCCGCCGCAAGCGGCTCTTCGATCAGATAGACACGCCGTGCACCTGCCTCGTTTGCCGCCTGAATGACGGCGCGTTCCTCAACCTCCGTGATGCCGCTCGGAACACAGACGATCATTCGCGGCTTGACCACCGCGTGCTTGATGACACCGCGGATCATCTCTGTCAGCATCTTTGCCGTCAGCTCGTAATCGGAAATCACGCCGTCCTGCAGCGGATGGATCGCCACGACATTGCCGGGCGTTCTTCCCAGCATATTCCGTGCTGCCGCGCCGACCTGCAGCACCTTTCCGGTGTTTTTGTCGAGCGCGATCACGGAGGGTTCACGCAGAATGACTCCCTTTCCTGCCGCGTAAATCAGAACATTCGATGTACCAAGGTCAATGCCGAGGTCTTTGGAGAATAAAAACATACTGTCACCTACTAATTATTTCTTATCACTGTATTGCGTCACTGCCAGCGTTGCACACTCCACCTGCTCAGCCCCTGCCATGCGCAGGGTCTTACTGCATTCGCCAAGTGTCGCACCGGTCGTGATGATATCGTCAATCAGCAGCACCCGTTTACCGGAAAAGCGCTCCGGATGCACCGCCTGATAAGCATTGAGCACATTGCCGCGGCGATTTGCCGCACTTTTCTGCACAGACTGCGGCGGATTATCGCGCACCTTTTTCAAAGTCGGCACACAGTCTCTTCCAAGCTCTTGTGCCACCGTCTTTGCAATGAGATAGGCCTGCTCATAGCCGCGCTTTCTGCGGCGATTTTTGCTGATCGGCACCCAGGTCAGAATATCAAAGCTGACCTTGTTCCGCAACAGCATCATGGCGATCAGCCTGCCGTAAACCTGCGCATACTGCTGCATCCCAGTGAATTTGAAGCGGTGAATGGAGTCAACCACGAAATCTTCATAATAATATACCGACCAGCATTGCCGGAAGTTTTCTCCGCGCTTGATCGCTCCGTTGACCTCCGGCAGAGTACGGCGGCATTGCCCGCAAAGGTCGGTTTCATCCTTTTGCAGGAGCTTGCCGCAAAAAGTGCATTTCGGAGGATAAATCAAATCTAACAGCCATGCAATGAGCTTCATGTGACCTCACGCTCCGAAAGTCGGTGCCGCAGACCGCTGTAGCGCTTGTTTCTGCGGTTGTTTTCTGTCATCTGTGCAACGATTTCCTCGTTGCCGACCATGATCAAAAGCTGTCTGGCACGGGTGATCGCCGTATACAGAACGCCGCGCGTCAGGAGCATCGGTGCTCCGGCAT
>PITX01000158.1 GCA_017577345.1 Clostridiales bacterium | reverse complement strand
GTCCTGATAAAGTGTCTTACATACGTTTCAATCTGCCGCATGATCTCCGGTTCTTTTTCAGGTTCACGGTCACAGTAATGAATAAGTGAAGTAATAGGGGCAGTGAAAATGAATGCGAGCATATCCGGGTCTTCATTTTTGAGAAGGCCGGAATTCATCATTTCTGTGAAAACATTTTTATAGATTTCCTTTGTGCCGGTCAAAAAGTGCAAAGTAGCAAATTGACGTGCTCTTTCATCCCGAAACTGCTCCGTAAGCAGGAGCCGTCTTGTCAGGATCACCCTTTTGTCGTGAATGGTAAAATCCAGCATCCGCATGGTCATGATAAATAGTTCATCGCAGGATTTCGGCGCGGGAGGTGATTTTTCCGGCGATCCGAATCGGGAAACATAATAGGTCTCCATCCGATCAATGACGGCATTCCAAATATCCTCCTTGCTTTCATAATGTCTATATAGTGCAGACTTGCTGAGTCCCATCCCTGCGGCAAGATCACGCAGATTAGTTCCTTTGTACCCATTTTCAGCAAAGCTGACGAGTGCTGCATCCAGGATCTTTTCCTTTGTTGTGCTTTCCATAACATCCTCCGTATAATCAATGTGACCGTTTGGACACATTATATTGTAGTGACCAAGCGGTCACATGTCAAGTGATTTCACACATTTGTTACAAATAAAACTTATGGCCAAACCGTGAAGGACACCCCTCCCGGGTTTCTTTCACACGAGCTTCCTTCCCGAAAATCCGGCAAAGTCAGGTTTTTTGACAGTCTCAAAATGCCGCCCGTTCGGGCGGCATTTTACTGTATATTTTTACCTCCGCAGCGCAAACTATCCGTAAATCTTATCGGGAGGTTACTCTTATGGTTGAACAGGATACGATCAATCTTCTGCGCGAATGTGACGCCGGCATCAAAATGGGCGTTGCGTCCATTGACGAGGTGCGCGACTACGCCAAAAGTGCGCAGCTGCGCGGTGCGCTGACCGACTGCAAGCGGCAGCACGAGCAGCTTAAAGACGAGCTGCAGCAGGCGCTTGACCGCTTTGGCGATGACGGGAAAAACCCCAATCCCATGGCCAAGGGCATGAGCTGGCTCAAAACGAATGTCAAGCTTGGCGTGGATCTGTCCGACGCTACGATCGCCGACCTCATGACGGACGGGTGCAACATGGGCGTCAAATCGCTGACAAAATATCTCAACGAGTACGAAGCAGCGGATGAAAATGCCAAGGATCTGACCAAAAAGCTGATCGCGCAGGAGCAGCAGCTCGCCGATCAGATGCGGCAGTATCTATAAAGAAAAGGGACGCCTTGCGTCCCTTTTCCACTTATATTACACGTATTTCTGCTGGTTGACATCGAACACACCGCGCGTTGTCATGCGCAGCGTGGGGATGACGGTCAGTGCCATAAACGAGAGCGTCATAAACGGATCAACCCCACGGGAAACACCGAGGGCAAACGCCTGCTCCTTGGCATTCTCCAGCTCACGGTTGACATCGAGCAGCGGCTCCTCGCTCATGATGCCGGCGATCTGGAGCTGCACCTCGCCGAGGATCTTGCCGCCGTTGAGCACCACGATGCCGCCGCCGAGTTCGACCACGCGGTTGACTGCCGCCGCCATATCCTCCTCATTCGTGCCGACCACGATGATGTTATGGGAGTCGTGGGAAATGGAGGTTGCCACTGCGCCGGACTTGAGACCGTAGCCCTTAATATAGCCGATGCCGATGTGATTGGTATTCTTATGACGCTCGATGACGGCGATCTTGAGAATATCCTCGGCAACATTGATCTCGCTCGCATAGCCTGCATCGGTAGTGACGATCTCACCGGGAATCATGCCGAGTACGCCGCGCGGACGGTTTTCGATGAAGTCCTTCGCCTCGAGGTGATTGACATGGAACGTCTCGTGAGAACGCTTGACAAGGTGCGGATCGATCTCGGGCGTTTCAAACTCGGCAACGGTCTTGCCGTCAAACATCAGCTTGCCGCGCTTATAGACCTCGAGAATGTTGAAGTCCTCAAAGTTGTCAATGACAACAAAGTCGGCAAGGAAGCCGGGCGCGATCGCGCCGCGGTTGTTGAGCAGGAAGTAGCGTGCGGCGTGGTGGGACGCGCACTTGACGGCGATAATGGGATCAACGCCTGCCTTGATGGCACGCTTGACGATATAGTCAATGTGGCCCTTTTCCAGAAGGTCGTTGGGGTGCTTGTCGTCTGTGCAGAACATGCAGTAGGTGTAGTACTGCGGCGTGAGCAGCGGCAGAAGCGCATCCAGATTGCGGGCAGCCGTACCCTCGCGGATCATAATGTACTGACCGCGCTCCAGCTTGGCAAGCGCATCGTCCACATCGGAGCACTCATGGTCGGAATAGACGCCGGCGGCAATATAGGCGTTGAGCTCGTTGCCGGAGAGACCGGGAGCGTGACCGTCGATCTTCTTGTGATGCGCCTGAGAGGCGACGATCTTTTCAAGCACCTGCTCATCGCCGGTATAGACGCCGTAGGCGTTCATCATCTCGGCAAGTCCCTCCACGCGGGAATGCTCATAGAAGGAGTCGATGGCGCGGTAGTCGAGCGTTGCGCCGGACTCATCCAGCGGAGTTGCCGGTACACAGGACGGCAGCATAAAGCGCACGTCAACAGGGAGATTCTCCGTGGCCTGGAGCATATATTCAATACCGTCAGTGCCCATGACGTTGGCGATCTCATGCGGGTCTGTGACAACCGTGGTGGTACCGTGCGGCAGGACAGCCTTGGCAAATTCCTTCGGGGAAACGAGGGAGCTTTCCAGATGAATATGGGCATCCACAAAGCCGGGCAGCACGAGCTTGCCGCCCATATCGATCTCGACCTCGCCGCTGTAGTTTCCGCCCATGCCGGCAATCAGGCCGCCCGCTACGGCAATATCACCGTGGCTGAGCTGGTTGCAGAATACATTGACATAGGTGGCGTTTTTCAGCACCAGATCTGCTTTCACGCGGCCGGATGCCACCTCGATCACGTGCATCTTTTTGTTGAGCTTGCGGTTGATCTTGCCGGCGTAGCTCTCCTTGTATGCCATATGCGTATCCTCCTTATATCAAACAAATAGTTTGCTTACAAAAATGTATTTTTAATAGACTACTACAATTTCCCTCCCTTGTCGAGCCAAAAAATCCGTCCGATTTTTGTGCGAATTGACAATAAAAAATCCGGGGAAAAGCTGCATAACCTGCTCATCTTATCTAAAAAGTTTTTCGACAAGATGGAAAGCCCCGAAAGGCGTTGCCTCTCGGGGTTTATTGCACAACACGATAGATTTTTTGGGCGCTGTGCCGCTTACTTTTTCAGCGTCAGCGTGAAGTCGCCGCCGTTTTCTTCGACGCTCACAGCATACTTCTGGAGGGTTGCAAAACGGGTGATGTTTTCCACCGCCACCTGATTATCCACCATAACCGTAAGCTCGGCAGGGGCGTTCTTCTTCACTTCGTTCTGCACCATGACGACAGGCATCGGGCAGGAAAGGCCTCTTGCATCGATCATGTTACTTTTCCTCCTTCTTCATCGTGTTAAGTACGGAAACCACGAGAAGAACCACGAAGCCGATCGCAACGGCGATCTTGCCGCTCGTTGCGATGCCGCCGGCGGAGTAAACGCCTTCGTTCATAGCGGCAGCAGAGCCGGCGCGCTTGAAGTTGTGGGCAA
>PITX01000157.1 GCA_017577345.1 Clostridiales bacterium | reverse complement strand
GTGTTTACTATGGTCGACTATGATAAGTTTACCATTCACCCTGAGATCGAAGGTCCGCTCGGCGTGTACGAAATGACGCTCGACAAGAACGGCGAGATGCAGTTCAACGCCCTCAAGGAGGAGCTCAAGGATATTCTGGCGCTCGAGCTCAAGCTTCCCGCCGTTGACCTCATTCGCTGCGGCGGCGGCGACCTGATGGCAGCACAGAGAGAGCAGTGGAACGACGGATCCAATACGCTGTGCATTCGTCCGGGTACGGTCGTGACCTACGAGAGAAACTATGTCACGAATGCCTTGCTGGAAAAGCACGGACTGAATGTTATCACGGTTCCCTCGGCGGAGCTTTCCCGTGGCCGCGGCGGCCCGCGCTGCATGTCCTGCCCGGTCAACAGAGACGATCTGTAAGGTTGAGAAACAGAACGATCCGACTGCCGGCATCTCCCTCGGGAGCTGCCGGCGTCGGGATCGTCATTTGAAAAAATATACAGATTGGCGTAGGCAATTGAAAATATATTGAGTTTAGTTTCAAAAAGTAACGAAAAAAATTTCGAAATCTTCTTGACAGTTCTCCCCTCACATGCTATGATCTGTTGCGTGGAAAATGAGACCTTGACAATGAGGTCGGAGATACTGATATGCGCCGTTAGCTCAGCTGGATAGAGCGTCTGGCTACGGACCAGAAGGCCGGGGGTTCGAATCCCTCACGGCGTACCAAGGAGATACTCGAAAGAGTATCTCCTTTCTTTTTTGTGACACGCAGATCAGGAAATGGCAAAGGCGATTGTTTACCGAATAGAACGATATGACAGAATAGGAGTTCGGGAAATGGAAAACAAACGACAGAAAGCAATTCTTGAAATCATCAACACATATGTAATCGAAACTCAGGATGAGCTGATTGAAAAGCTTGCGGAGTACGGTGTAGTCTGCGCACAGGCTACCATTTCGCGCGATATTAAAAGACTGCACCTTGTGAAGGAACCGAGCAGCGGCGGATACCGTTATGTGGTGTCAGCCAAGCATGGCAGCTTTGATGTCGCGGAACGGCTGCAAAAGGTGCTGCGGGAATACGGCACCGGAGTTGATTGCTCGAGCAATCTGGTCGTTTTCAAAACAATGCCCGGCCTCGGCATGGCGGCAGGTGCGGCGTTCGACAGTATGAATGTTGAGCAGATGCTCGGCTGTGTCTCCGGTGATGATACGGTGGTAATCGTTATGAGAGACAATGACTCTGCACAAATATTCTGCGAAGAACTGTCCGAGATTTGCGGGAAGGCGAAATAAAAGGACGCAGTCATCTTTTCTGCTGCGAATTCACTATAAAACAAAAACAAGAGGTAAAAAACCATGTCCAAGAGAATTGTCATCGCGCTCGGCGGCAACGCGCTGGGCAACACCCCCTATGAGCAGCTCGATCTGGTCACCAAGACCGCAAAGCCCATCGTTGACCTCATTGCACAGGGCAACGAAGTCATCATCGCTCACGGCAACGGCCCCCAGGTCGGTATGATCAACCTCGGTATGTCCACCGCTGCGGAAGCCAAGGCCATCAAGTCCGATATGCCGTTCCCCGAATGCGGCGCCATGAGCCAGGGCTACATCGGCTATCATCTCCAGAACGCCATCGGCAACGAGCTTGCCGCCCGCGGTATGGAAAAGGACGTTGCCACCGTCGTCACTCAGGTGCTCGTTGACGAGGCAGACCCTGCCTTCCAGCATCCCACCAAGCCCGTCGGCGCGTTCTATGATAAGGAAACGGCAGAGCGCATTGCTGCGGAAAAGGGCTACACCATGGTCGAGGACGCAGGCCGCGGCTATCGCCAGGTCGTTCCCTCCCCGAAGCCCATCGACGTCATTGAGAAGAACACCGTCAAGGCACTCCTCAACAACGGTACCGTCGTCATTACGGTCGGCGGCGGCGGTATCCCCGTCGTGCGTAAGGACGGCAAGCTTTACGGCACGCCCGCTGTCATCGACAAGGACTTTGCTTCCGCCAAGCTCGCAGAGCTGGTCGATGCCGATATGCTCGTGATCCTGACCGCTGTGGAGAAGGTCGCCATCAACTTCGGCAAGCCCGACCAGAAGGGTCTCGACACGCTGACGCCGGATGAGGCACGCAAGTACATTGACGAAAAGCAGTTTGCGCCCGGCTCCATGCTGCCGAAGGTGCAGGCCGCCATGGGCTTTGCCGAGTCCAAGAAGGGCCGCGTTGCGCTCATTACGCTGCTGGAGAAGGCAGCCGAAGGCATCGAAGGCAAGACCGGCACCCGCGTTATGCAGTAAATTCCAACGAAATAGAGCGAAAAAGGGAGAAAAAGCTTTGTTTTCTCCCTTTTTTCTTTCTTTTCTTCAGTTTGCCTAAAAATAATTTTGATTATTTGTTTATTTTTAACCTCGATTTTAAGAATTCATTGTTGCTTTTTCCTAAAAAATCCGCTATGATAAGAAACAATATGGGGCGAATTACAAATAGCTCCACAAATATTAAGGAGGATTTACAGAATGAAGAAGTTCCTTGCAATGCTTCTCGCTCTCGTCATGGCTCTGTCTCTGGTTGCCTGCGGCGAGAAGGAAGAACCCGTTGTCGATGACGGCGAAGGCGAAGCCACCATTAAGGTCGGCGTTATCCTCGTCGGTGACGAAAACGAAGGCTATACCTTTGCTCACATCGACGGCATCCGTAAGGCCATGGCCGCTTGCGGTCTGACCGATGACAACATGGTCTGGTGCTACAACATCCCCGAGAATGAAGAGTGCTACGACAAGTGCATCGAGTGCGTTGAGCAGGGCTGCAACCTGATCATCACCAACTCCTACAGCCATCAGTCCTACACCCAGCAGGCTGCTGAAGAGAACCCCGAGGTCGAGTTTGTTGCCATGACCGGCGACACCGCTATGAAGTCCGGCCTTGCCAACTTCCACAACGCTTTCAACATGACCTTTGAGTCCCGTTACGTCTCCGGTATCGTTGCCGGTATGAAGCTCAAGGAACTCATGGACGAAGGTCTCGTCACTGATCCGTACATCGGCTATGTCGGCGCTTATCCCTATGCTGAAGTCGTTTCCGGTTACACCGGCTTCTTCCTGGGCATCAAGAGCATCGTTCCCGAAGCTCACATGGACGTCCAGTACACCAACTCCTGGTTCAACCAGCAGGAAGAGGGCAAGGCTGCTGAGGCTCTCATGGGCCGTGGCTGCGTCATCATCGGCCAGCACGCTGACTCCACCGGTGCTCCCGCTGCCGTCCAGGCTGCCAAGGATGCCGGCAAGGTCGTGTACTCCGTTGGTTACAACGTTGACATGCTCCAGGCTGCTCCCACCGCTGCTCTGACCTCCTCCACCAACGACTGGTCCGTGTACTACACCTACCTGTTCAACGCCTTCCTGAACGGCGAGACCATCAAGACTGACTGGTCCGAAGGTTATGAGACCGGCGCTGTTGCCATCACCGCCCTCGGTCCCGAGGTCGCTGCCGGCACTGCCGAGGCTGTTGCTGCCGCTGAGGCTGCCATTAAGGACGGTTCTCTCCACGTCTTCGACACCAAGACTTTCACGGTCGACGGTCAGGAAGTCACTTCCGCTTTCACCTTCGACTCTGACGGCGACTGGACCAACGACACCAACGAGGGTATCGTGGACGGTTACTATCACGAGTCCGAGTACATCTCCGCTCCTTCCTTCGCTCTGCGTATCGACGGTATCACCGAGCTGAATGCAGGCT
>PITX01000156.1 GCA_017577345.1 Clostridiales bacterium | reverse complement strand
TTTTGAGCGTTTCCGATATACGGTAAAAATCTGAAATCTGTTACGGACGGATTCCCACGCTCGCTTCGCTCGCTCGGAATGACAGAGGGGACGCTTATTTCACAAGGATTTTGACTTACTGCGCAACCCGCGTCCTACCGTACCTATGTACGCCGACGGACGCGAGTTGCTTGTCTTCCGAACTTTTTGACAGCCTGTCAGCGTGTCGAAAAGGGTTTTTCGACACGCTGAAAATGCACATCCGAATGGATGTGCATTTTGATTTAGAATTAACCTGCTGCGGGGGTTTTTGCACCGCGGGGTGCTTCAATGCGCTTGATCGCTGCGCCGAGTCCCTCCAGCTTGCCGATCAGATCCTCGTAGCCGCGCTCAATATATTCGGCTTCTTCAATCACGGTTTTACCGTCTGCGGCAAGAGCTGCGATAACCATCGCGGCACCGGCACGCAGATCGCAGGCATGGACGGTACAGCCGTGGAGCTGATCGACACCCGTAATGACGGCAATCTTAGTATCGACCTTGATCGCCGCGCCCATGCGGTTGAGCTCGGCACAGTAGCCGAAGCGGGTATCATAGATGCTCTCGGTGATCACGCTAACGCCGGAGGCCAGCGACATACAGACCGCGATCTGCGGCTGCATATCCGTCGGGAAACCGGGATAGGGAAGCGTCTTCACATTTGCACGGCGAAGAGTACCGGTGCACTGCACACGGATGGCGTCATCATACTCCGTCACCTTTGCACCCATTTCACGGAGCTTTGCGCTGATACAGTCCATATGCTTCGGAATGACATTCTGAACAAGCACATTGCCGCCTGCCGCCGCGACAGCCGCCATATAGGTGCCTGCCTCGATCTGATCGGGAATGATGGAGTAGAAGCCGCCACGCAGACCCTTGACACCGCGAATCTTGATGACATCGGTACCGGCACCGGAGATCTTTGCGCCCATCGCATTGAGGAAGTTCGCAAGATCAACAATGTGCGGCTCTTTTGCCGCGTTTTCAATGATCGTCGTGCCGTTGGCAAGCGTTGCGCCGATCATGATGTTCATGGTCGCACCGACCGAGACAACATCCAGATTGACGCGACCGCCGGTCAGACCCTCTTCGGGTGCACGGGCACAGACATAGCCGTTCTGCAGTTCAACTTCTGCGCCGATCGTCTCAAAGCCCTTGATATGCTGGTCGATCGGTCTGGGACCGAAGTTGCAGCCGCCGGGCAGAGCCACCTTTGCGTATCCGAAACGGCCGAGCTGCGCGCCGATCAGGTAGTAGGAGGCGCGAATGCGGCGCACCAGCGCGTCAGAGGCTTCACTTTCGCGGACATTGCGGCAGCAGATCTCAATCGTGTTCGGGCTGAGACGGTGAATCTCCGCGCCCATGCTGTCGAGAATTTCAAGCAGCAGACGAACATCGGAAATATCGGGAACATTTTCGATCCGGCAGGTGCCGTTTACAAGCAAGGTTGCAGGCAGAATTGCAACAGCGGCATTCTTTGCGCCGCTAATCGTTACAATTCCGTTAAGAGGCTTACCGCCCTCAATCACATATTGCGTCATATAAATATCCTCTCATATTAGGAGTATCTCCAATATGTAGTAGTTTAGTAATCCAAAAAAAGGCAGATTAAGTATAGCACATAAAACTTCGCTTGTAAAGAGGAAATAACAAATCGGTTGCAGAAAATGTCAATTCAGAGACTGACATCCCTGCCTTTCCTGCCATTATAATCGACGCAGACCCTTCGGGTAGTGGTTTTTCAGGACGCCATCTGCGCCTTTTGCCCAGCCGAGCGGATGACCGTCCACGCAGATGAGCACCCACCCGTTCTGCGGTGCAAAGAGGGTCTGTCCATGCAGATAGCCGTCAATTTCCTTGCTGCCTGCGGGGAAGTCCACGGCAGCGGGAAAGCTTCTGAGCGCAAGAGCAAGCGCGTGGGAAGGAACAAAGTGCCCCTTTCGCACCTCACCAAACTCCAGCCCGGCTCGCAGAACGCGCAGAGAGCACAAATCCGGTAAAAGCTCCGGCGCAAGATACCAGGTATCTCCGAATGAAACGGCTTTTCCGAAAACGGGAAGCCCGTTTTGCGCAAGAAACTCCCTTGCGCTATCCGACAACACCTCCGGTTTTTGCAGTGCTCCGACCGTTCGTGCTTCGTCACCGCTGCGGCGCAGAACGGCGGCAAAGTGCCCCTCTCCGCGCAGCTTGTGCGGCCACAGTCGGAAAGTGCGCTCCACACCGTCCGCAGGATCCTGCACCCACTCCGGATGCCCGTGCGCAAACCACGGCGCGTCGATTTCCTCTGCGAAAAAGTCCGGGTGCTCATGCAGGAAGCGGCTGATGACGCCCTCGTTTTCCTCCGGAGCAAAGGTACAGGTGGAATAGACTAGTCTTCCGCCCGGACGGAGCATCTGTGCCGCAGAGTTGAGAATTTCATTCTGGCGGTCGGCACACATGGCGACCGTTTCCTCGCTCCAATCCGTTACTGCTGCATCCTCCTTGCGGAACATCCCTTCGCCCGAGCACGGCGCATCCACAAGAATCCGGTCGAAAAAACAGGGAAAGCGTTCGGCAAGCCTCGCCGGATGCTCGTTCAGCACGAGCGCATTCCGTATGCCGAGGCGTTCCATGTTGGAGGAGAGAATTTTTGCGCGTTTCGGATGTATTTCGTTGCATACCAGCAGACCGCGACCCTCCATCGCGGCAGCGATCTGCGTCGTTTTTCCACCGGGTGCGGCGCAGAGGTCGAGCACGACCTCCCCGGGCTTTGCGTCCAGAAGTCCTGCCGGTGCCATTGCGCTCGGCTCCTGCAAATAGTAAAGCCCTGCGTCGTGATAGGGGTGCAGACCGGGACGCGTATCCGGCAGCAAGTAGTGACCGTTCGGCTCCCAGGGAACGCGATCTCCGCAAAAAGGCAAATCAACGGCTCCCTTGAGCGGGTTTCTGCGCAGACCGGTGTTGCGCGGACGGTCGTAGGATGCCAGAAAATCTTCATATTCATCGCCCAGCAGGCGTTTCATTCGCTCCAAAAAGGCAGAAGGCAGCATATCTTACTCCCCATTCGGTCAGGATACTGCTATTGTAGCGCATTTTAGCGGAAAAAGAAAGAGCCGTTCAGAAACATGCGGCAGAAACGGCACTTTTTCAGAAAAAAACAAAAAAGCTGTTGACAAATGAGCACGCGGTTGATATAATACGCTTGCTGTTGAGCCAAAGAGGTCTGAATCATTGACCATGCCGGTATAGCTCAGTTGGTAGAGCAGCTGATTTGTAATCAGCAGGTCGGGGGTTCGAGTCCGTCTACCGGCTCCACGCAATTTCATATGGGGGAATTCCCGAGTGGCCAAAGGGGGCAGACTGTAAATCTGTTAGCAGTGCTTTCGGTGGTTCAAATCCACCTTCCCCCACCAAAAAGCACCGACATCCGTGTGGATGTTGGTGCTTTTTGCTTGTGGGGTTGGATTTGAACAGGGCGGCACTCCGCAGAGTGCAAAAAACAGTCCGGTGGACTGTTTTTTAGCCCGCGGCTCACAAATCCACCTTCCCCCGCCATCAAAAGGGTACGAAAAAGATGTACCCCGCAAAAAGCCCGATTTTATCGGGCTTTTTTGCTGCCCAAAGGCCGTTTTTCGGAGTTTCAAATTCGTAGATGAAAAAACGGCTTTTTCCCTTTGAAGATAGATACGAACCCAAGTAACAACCGAATACAGAACAAGGACGGCAGATAGTAAAAGACACTA
>PITX01000155.1 GCA_017577345.1 Clostridiales bacterium | reverse complement strand
GCTTCGGACCTGCCGGGATGTTTGCCGCGCTTGTGCTTGCAATGGCGGGACTGAAGCCGATCGTTTTGGAGCGCGGCGAACCTGCACCGGAGCGCAGAAAAAAGGTAGAAGCCTTTTGGAACGGCGGCGTGCTTGACCCGGAATCAAATGTACAGTTCGGTGAGGGCGGCGCAGGAACATTTTCTGACGGGAAGCTGAACACCGGCACGAAAAATGAGCGCGGTCGCTGGGTGCTGCAGCAGTTTGTGCGATTTGGTGCGCAGGAGGAAATCCTCTATGATGCCAAGCCGCACATCGGCACGGATGTGCTTTTCAATGTGGTGCAGAATCTGCGAAAGCAGGTCATTTCCTTAGGCGGTGAGGTGCGTTTCGGTGCTAAGCTGACAGGGCTGAAAACGGAAAACAACCGCATCGTCGGCGCGGAATATGAGCGAGACGGGAAACAGGAAACGGTCGCCTGTAAAGAATTAATTCTTGCCATCGGGCACAGCGCACGCGATACCTTCCGCCGGCTGAATGATGCACATATTCCGATGGAGCCGAAGCCTTTTTCCATGGGCGTGCGCATTGAGCATAAGCAGTCGGATATTGATAATTCACAGTACGGTACTGCGGACAGAAACGGTATTCCGCCTGCCGATTATAAGCTTTCCTGCCATCTGCCGGACGGCAGCTCCGCCTACACCTTCTGCATGTGTCCCGGCGGCAGTGTGGTCGCAGCGGCATCGCAGAACGGCTGCGTCGTAACGAACGGTATGAGCGAATCTGCCCGTGACGGGGAAAATGCGAATGCCGCCTTGCTTGTAACGCTGAAGCCGGAGGACTTTCCGAGCAGAGATGTCCTCGGCGGTATGTTGTGGCAGGAGGAGCTGGAGCACCGTGCGTTCGTGCTCGGCGGGGAAAGCTACCGTGCCCCTGCACAGACAGTCGGAGATTTTCTTGCAGGGAAGGCTTCCGGCGAGCTCGGAGAGGTGAAACCGACCTACAAACCCGGTATTACGCTCTGCGACTTACATGCGCTTTTCCCCGGGAAGATGACCGATACACTGGAGCAGGCGATCCGAACGCTGGACGGGTCTTTGAAGGGGTTTGCTTCACCGGAGGCACTGCTGACTGCACCGGAGACGAGAAGCTCTTCTCCTGTCAGGATATTGCGCGGGGAAGACTTGCAAAGCGAGATAAAGGGTCTGTATCCCTGCGGAGAGGGTGCCGGCTATGCAGGCGGCATCATGTCCGCGGCAGTGGATGGGATGCTCTGCGCGGAAGCAATCATAAATCAAAGCCGAGGGTGACCCTTCGGCTTTTTTCTATTGCGATTTGCCGTATTCTGTTGTAAAATATAACTAGGAACATTACGACAAGACGAAACATAGACTGTCTTGGGTGATGGAAATGCTTTTGACGGTGATTATTGCCGCATTTGCCGCCTGCGGACTGCTTTTGGTCGCGTGGGCACTGTTTGAGTCCTTTTTTCTTCCACTGCCGGAAAGCAGTGCTTTTCATGTTTATTATCTGCAAGGCGATACGGCACAGACGGAGCATATGATCCGCGCCTGCCTGCATTTGCGCGAGCATAGAGGCATGAGCGGAAGACTGATTTTTGCCGATGACGGACTGACACCGGAGGCACAGATGGCAGCGGAGCTGCTTTTGCGCAGAACACCGGAGACGGTCTTGTGTTCAAAATCGCAGATTATCGATTACATACGACGGGAGAACGACGGGGTTGGAGCAGGAACTGATTAGCGGCACGATTGCTGCGGTGCTATTTCAAAATCAGGAAAACGGCTATGCCGTAGTCAAGCTGGACAGTGAAGACGGCTCTCTGATTACAGTCGTCGGCACGATCCCCGTCCCCATCGTCGGTGAGCGTCTGATCGTGACGGGAAAGTGGACAACGCACAGCAATTACGGCAAGCAGTTTGAAGCAGAATTTTTAGAGCGGCTGCTTCCGGACTCAACGAACGATATCCGCGCCTACCTTTCTTCGCGAGCAGTGCGCGGCATCGGACCGAAGACAGCGGAAAAGATCGTTGCCAAATTCGGCGAGGACAGCTTAAAAATTCTGGATACCGCGCCGGAACGCCTTGCTCAGATCAGCGGTATTTCCGTCAAGGCGGCACTTGAAATGGGTGCATCCTTCCGCAGGCAAGTGGGTATACGCAGACTGATCGAGTTTCTTTCTGCATACCGGATCTCTGCGGAGATCGCCGTGCGGCTTTACCGCGTTTATGCCGAGGAAGCCATGGAACGGCTCCATGATAATCCCTATCTTCTGACGCTGCCGCAGTTCGGCGCAGGCTTTGCCGTGACGGATGCCATGGCACTGGAGCTCGGCTTTGACGGCGATGATGACCGCCGCGTAGAGGCAGCTGTGATTTTTGAACTGCGGCATAATCTGAATAACGGGCACACCTTTTTGCCCGTGGACAAGCTTTCGCTTGCCACTGCCTCTATGCTTGAATTGAGCAGCGATACCGTGCGGGAGGCACTGGATCGGCTTGCTGAGCTCGGCAGAGTAGAAATTGACGAAATCGCCGGTCTGAAGGCAGTCTATTTGCCGGAATACTATGAGGCAGAGTGTTATATTACCGAGCGCGTGATCCGTATGGCGCATGAGAAGCCGCAGACGCTTCGCTTTGCCGACGAACAGATCGCCTCGGTGGAGGCGGAGAATAATATTACCTATGCCGATTTGCAGAAGCAGGCGATCCGATGCGCCGCAGAGCGCAAGATCATGCTTTTGACCGGTGGCCCGGGTACAGGTAAAACGACAGCACTTGCAGGCATTCTTTCCCTGTTTGAGCGCATGGAGAAGAAAACTCTGCTTGCCGCACCGACCGGACGCGCTGCCAAGCGACTTTCCGAGCTGACCGGCTGTGAAGCTTCTACCATTCACCGGCTGTTAGAAGCACAGATTTCTCCAGAGACGGGAGAAATGTATTTTGTGCGTGATGAGGATGAGCCGCTCGACTGTGATGCTCTGATCGTGGATGAGATGTCCATGGTCGATGTCCTTTTGATGCACAGCCTTCTGCGTGCTCTGCCGGAGAAGGCAACGCTGATTCTGGTCGGTGACCCTGACCAGCTTCCTTCTGTCGGTGCAGGCAACCTGTTTGCCGATCTGATTCGCAGCGGCGTGGTGCTTACGATCGCTCTGACGGAGATTTTCCGCCAGGCGCAGGAAAGCCTCATCGTGATGAACGCGCATGCGGTCAATCACGGCGTGCTTCCCGATCTTTCGGCAAAGGACCGCGATTTTTTCTTTTTGAAACGACGCGCGCCCGATGCCGTGGTGCAGACGATTGCCGAGCTATGTGCGAAGCGTCTGCCGGAGAATATGGGTATCCCGTCCGGCGAGATACAGGTCATCAGCCCGACCAGAAAAGGGGAAACCGGTACGCATCATCTCAATTCCGTCCTGCAGGCTGCGTTAAATCCGCCGTCTGCCGCAAAAAAAGAGAAGTTTTGCGGACAAATTTGCTTCCGTGAGGGCGATCGGGTGATGCAAATTCGGAATAATTATGATATAATGTGGAAAAAGCAGGGCGGCGGTGCCGGAACAGGCATTTTTAACGGCGACATCGGCACGATTACGGAGATCGACCCGCAGGAGGATGTAATCCGCATCTGCTTTGACGATAAGGAAGTGCTTTACGATTCCGACCTGCTTGTTGAGCTGGAGCTTGCCTATGCAATTACGGCGCACAAGAGTCAGGGCAGTGAGTACCGCGCAGTCATCTTTGTTC
>PITX01000154.1 GCA_017577345.1 Clostridiales bacterium | reverse complement strand
CCTGAGCGGTGCCGAGGGTATAGGATGCGCCGGGTACGTTTTCAACCACGATTACCTGTCCGAGATAGTTGCCGGCCATGGAAGCGACCGCACGGGAAAGCGAATCATAGCCGCCGCCCGGTTTTGCAGGCGCAATAATGGTGATCGGTTTAGAGGGATACTTAGCTTCGGCTTCCTCTTTGGGCTTTGCCGAAGTGCTGCATGCAACCAACATGCACAACAGGCAAATAGCCAGAATCACAGAGATCGTTTTTTTCATGGTGTTTTCCTTCCTTTTCTTTTTTATTTTGTTTTCCACACAAAGTGAAAATTACATTCGATATCAGAAGCGTACATACAAAAGCTTTGTCAGCAAGAAGTAAACTGCCACCGGCAACAAAACAGAAACCGGAATTGTGACGTAGAGCTTTTTATAGCCGTACAGCCAAGTCAAAGCAAACGTGCATACAATTGCTACCGGAATGAAGTGAATCAGCGGCACCAGAATTGCAAACAGAATCACGATCGCCAGATAGATGGAAGAAGGAATGCCCTCCTCCCGCAATTCCGCCAGTTTTGTCGGCTCCTTTGTTTCGGGCTCCGTCTGATTTTTCAACAGCTGCGACAGTATCAGCGCGACGCCGCATAAAGCGATCAATCCGGAATAGATGTAGGGAAGCACGCGCCCGTTCTGCACGATTTCCAGATTGACCATCAGCGGGTTTTTCACCACGCGGATCGTCTTCGGAATGACGACAAGAGTATTCAGCAAGCCAAACAGGAGAAACCCTGTGCCGATGAAGAAATCTGCTTTCAGTTTCTTAACCGTTTTCATGCGCGGCCTCCTTTTGCGATTTCCGTTTGTTTCGAATGGTTGAAACAATAATCCACACAATGAAAGCTGCCAGAATTGCCAGAATGACTTTACACGCCGTACTGCCCCAGAAGATGCTTAACGATCCCTGCGAAACTGACATCGACTGTCTGAAGTACTGCTCCAGATTTCTGGCAAGAATGAATCCGATTGCCGCAGGCGCAAGCGGTATATCGCACTTTTTCAGAATATATCCCAAAGCACCCATTGCAATGAAAATGCCCACGTCCATCATCCGGCCGTTGATCGAATAAATACCCGCAAGGCAGATGATCGTGACAATCGGATAAACGATGCTGAGCTTGCTGCGCAATATAAGGGCAATCGGTCTGGACACAAGCAATCCCAATGCAATGTTCAACAGATTTGCAACAATAAAGCCGGCGAAGATGGTATAGATGATACCTGCCTGTTGCGTAACGATACCCGGCCCCGGCGCAATGCCGTGAATCATAAATGCTGCGAGCAAAAGCGCTGCGGCGGCGTCTCCTGGAATTCCAAGCGTAAGCAAAGGAATCAGGTTTGCACCGGATACCGCGCTGTTTGCACTTTCGCAGGCAATGACGCCCGGAACAGCGCCTTCTCCGAACTTCACGCCGCTTTTTGTTTTCCCGCCGTAAGCCAGCTTATTGAACGCGTAGCTCGCGAACGCGGCGGCAGAAGATCCCAACCCGGGAAGGATGCCGAAAACCGTTCCGATAATCGTTCCGCTGAAAAATGCCTTGGTTGATTCTCTGCAGTCTCTTAACGTCAGACCTTCCCCCAAGATCTCCATTGGTTTCTTCGTCTTTCCCGATAAGGATTCTTTTCGGATGGAAGAGACCCCAGCAATGATCTCGGAGAGCGCTAAGAGACCGACCAGGATTGCCGTAGAATCCAATCCTTCCAGTTTTCCGAGAACCGGAATCACACCCAAGCGCGGCAATCCGGTAGTCGTGTCCAAGCCTACCGTACCGAGAAGCAATCCGAGGCAAATCGAAATGATGCCCTTAAACGGGTTTTTCCCGACGAGCATTGCGGCCAGGGTTAAGGCAAGAAGCAGGATCAGAAACTTTTCGGGAGATCCCAGCTTCAGTGCTGCTCTTGCAAGTGTTGCGACGCCGAAAATCAATACGATATCGGAAAGAAGGTCGCCGAGACCGGAACCGAATATGGACGCGTGCAAGGCTTTTCTGCTTTGTCCCTTCGCTGCAAGCGGAAACCCGTCGAACGCCGTTGCCGCCGCTGATGCAGTTCCCGGCACATTCAGCAGAACCGAGGAAAAGCTTCCGCCCATTGTCGCACCTTTAAATATTGCCACTAGAAACAGAATGGCATTGGAAGCGCTCATATTGTAGGTCAGAGGAAGCGTAATACCCATAACCAGCACGGAACCCAACCCGGGGATTGCTCCGGCTATAATCCCAAGCAGTATTCCCGCGCACATCAAAAGCAATGTGTACACATTGAATACATTGCCGAATCCTGCAGCAAGATTTTGGAAAATATCTCCCAGCACAAAAATCCACCTCTCTTGTGTCAGATTTCTTTTCCGTACTTTTTCAGTTTTTCCTCATCAATTTCAACGCCCAAACCCGGACCGTTCGGAACGACCAGACACCCGTCTTCATAGCGGAAAGGTTCTCGGATGATATCGTCTCTATACCAGTGCGCTGCAACCTTTGTCTGTTCGGGATATCCCTCCACATGCGTCACGGGAAACACCGATGCAAGATCGATATTTTTCGCGCAGCAAGCCATATGCAGGTTTGCCGCATTGCCGATGCCGAATTCGCCGGATCCGTTCACGTTGCATCGTATTTTTGCATTTTCACAAATGCTTGCTATGGTTCTTGCTGGATACAGCCCCCCTGCTTTTGATACATAAATAGACACATAATCCGCCGCGCGAAGGCTGACAATGTCCAACGCATCCGCCACGGTCCAGCAGCTCTCATCTGCGCAGACGGGACACTGCAGCATCTTCGTGATCTGCTGCATCTGCATGATACCTTCCACCGGCTGCTCGAGGTACTGCAAGTTATACCGGTTCATTTCCGTTCCCCATTTGATAGCTTCTTTCGGGGAAGGATATCCTTGATTGGCGTCGACTAAAACATTGACGTCTGGACCCACAGCTTCACGGAGGCGCTTCATCAGTTCTACATCCCGCGGCAAATCCAGACCTCCCTTCATTTTGATGTTTTTGATTCCTTCATCAACCGCTTTTTTCGCCTCATCCACTGCTGCATTTATGTCCATAACAACGCCCAAGCTGTGCGCAAGCGGAATTCTGTCACGATGCTTGCCGCCTAAAAGTTTGTAGACGGGCATATTGATCTTCTTTCCCATGATATCGTAAAGCGCAATATCCACAGCGGCTTTAGCATAATTGTGCCCACGAATCGCCGAATCCATTTTGTGATGGATCAAATCGATATCGAATGGATCACATCCGACAATTGCCGGGAAGATATTCTCTCGAATAACGACCGCACAGGTAGAAGCCGTTTCTCCGTAATAGCGGGAAAAGTCTCCTCCCCATTCTCCCATGGCGGTTGCTTCTCCGTATCCGACGATGCCTTCATCGGTGAACACTTTCAGGATGAACCAGCCTTGTCCTACGTCGGCCGTACTGGAAGCCCAAGTATGACGTCGACGGGTCGGTATACTCACCTCATAACATACAAAATCCGTAATCTTCATCCGGCGCTTTTCCTCCTTTACGCCTCAATGACCGGCAGTTTGCTGTAGTCGTATTTGTTCTTCGTTCCGGTAATCATCTGATGGCCGTCTCCGGTTACAAGGACCTCATTTTCCAACTGATAGCCGCGGCAGCCGTCAAGCGTAACGATCGGCTCCACACAAAGGACCATGTTCTCTCTCAACAGTGTGTTCTTGTACGGATTGATGTACGGT
>PITX01000153.1 GCA_017577345.1 Clostridiales bacterium | reverse complement strand
GCTTTCGTTGATGCCGAAGGTGGTGCAGGTCAGATTATTGCCGCCGCCGTTGACTACAAGGACATCCTTGCCGTTTTTGTCCTTGTACTTGCTGCCGGTGTACCCGGTGGAATGATCATGACCTGCGATCACGAGATCAATGTTTTCGTTGTTGGAGATCATGGAAAGGATCTGATTTTCAGAGTTCACGCCGAAGCTGATCTCCTCCGGCTTGACATTTGCGCCCAGACCGGAATGGTAGGAGATGATAACGGCATCGGCACCCTTTGCCTTGACCTCTTTGATGTACTTCTCGGCTTCCCATGCGATCGAGCCGTGGGTATTATCCGGATGGGAGAAGACGATGCCGGGGTAATTATCGGCGACATCCCAGCGCGGACAGTCGGTGTTTTCAAAGCCGATGATCGCGATCTTGCAGGTCTTGCTGCCGACAGTGATTTCCTTGATCACATAGGGGGTAAAGACATTTGTGCCCTTGGTATGTACGCCGTCTGTGCCGTCATAGTACAGATTGGCGCAGAGGACGCTGACACCCTTTCCGGTCAGATAGGAACGGGTCTTCTCCATGACATCCCAGCTGTAGTTGAACTCGTGGTTGCCGAGGACGGAAATGTCGTATTTGATTTCCGCCAGAGACAGTGCCATCGGGTTGGGATCGGTCGTCTCGCCTGCCTTGAACTGTGTCAGGTGGTAGCCGGAAACCGGCGTGCCCTGATAGATGTCGCCGTTGTCGATCACAATGACATTGGCCTTGTCTTTCCTTACGGCGGCGACGGCAGAAGAAACATTCAGCATGGAATTGCCGACACTGCCGCCGGTCAGCAGATTGGTGTCCCAGCAGCGGCCGTGCATATCGGTGGTGGAGAGGATCGTAAACTCACCGAGGTCTGCGGCAGCGACGCTCAAAGGGAGCATGCACAGAAGCAGAGCCAGCGTACAAATGAGGGCAAGTCCCCGTTTCAGAAGATGGTTCATAAAAGTGCCTCCTTCAGCTATTATTTTACTACTACATTTTACTGTATTTCCCCGTACCGCGCAAGAAAGGAAGCACATGATTTCTGAAATTAGGCAAAGTAGACAATTTTCCTTTCTGCCAGCCGCGAAATAAAGACAAGTAAAGAGACAAAATTTGTCGCTTTGCACAAAAACATTTCAGGGGGATACCCAATTGGCTGTCCAATATGATATAATACTGAAATCTTCCGGAAAGCGAGGAATGGATAATGACAACAGATCAACTGACCGCTCTGCTGACGGCAGACCCTGCCGCGGTGATCGAAAGTGACCGGCGGTTCTACTATAAACAGATCATGCAGGCGGCGGATATCATTGCTGCCAATGCAGGCAAGCGTCCGGTCGTTCTCCTGTCCGGCCCCTCCGGCTCGGGCAAGACCACGACGGCACTGCTCATTGAGCGCGAGCTTGAGCACCGCGGCATGGAGATGCACACGCTGTCGATGGACGAATATTTTTCACCGCTGACGGAGGAGGAAAAGGATCTTCTTCGGCTGAACAAGCTGGACTTGGAGAAGCCGACCCGCGTGGACATCCCGTTTTTCCGGCAGCAGCTCGGGCAGATCCTGAACGGTGAGGAAATTCTCCTGCCGCGCTATGATTTCCGCGAGAGCAAGCGCGTGTTCGATGGCAGGAGGCTCCGCCGCAAGCCCGGGGAGCTGGTCATCATGGAGGGCATCCATGCACTCAACCCCGAGGTCACGGGATACGCGAATCAGACAACGAGAATTTATGTCAGCGTCCGCACCCGCATCACCGCGAAGGACGGCACGGTACTGCATCCGTCAAAGATCCGACTGGCACGCCGCCTGCTTCGTGACCGCACCGGCAGAGGCCGTGCGCTGACGGAGACCATCGGGATGCGGGAACGGGTCGATCTGGGTGAGCAGAAATACATCATGCCCTTCAAGCAAAATGCGCACTGCAGCATTGATTCGTTCTATTCCAGTGAGATGAGTATTTACCGTCCGTATCTGATCGACGAGCTGGAGGCTCTGCTGCCGGACTATCCCGACCTTGCCGATCTGGTGCAGGTGCTCCGCGAGATTCCATCGGTTTCGGATGAGCTTTTGCCGCGCGATTCGCTTCTGCGCGAGTTTGTCGGCGGCAGTGAGTTGAATTACTGACAGACAGAGAGAGGGCTAAAGAGATGAAAAAATATATCGTCGCATTGGATCAGGGCACGACCTCCAGCCGCGCCATTGTCTTTGACCGTGCGCAGAATATCGTCGGCACCGCACAGCGGGAGTTTACGCAGATCTATCCGCGCTCGGGCTGGGTGGAGCATGACCCGATGGAGATCTATTCCGGTCAGTACGGCGTGATGATGGAGGCGATCACGCACAGCGGTGTTGATCCGCAGGAGATCGCCGCCATCGGCATCACCAATCAGCGCGAGACGACGGTGGTCTGGGAAAAGGCGACAGGCAAGCCGATCTACAATGCGATCGTCTGGCAGTGCCGCAGAACGGCGGAAATCTGTGACGATCTGCGTGCGCAGGGCTTGGAGCCGTATATCCGTGAAACGACGGGACTGGTTTTGGATGCCTATTTTTCCGCGACGAAGATCAAGTGGATCCTCGACCATGTGGACGGGGCAAGAGAGCGTGCAAAGCGCGGAGAGCTGCTGTTCGGCACGGTGGATACCTGGCTTCTGTGGAAGCTGACGGGCGGCAAGGTTCACGCGACGGATTATACCAACGCCTCGAGAACGATGCTCTATGATATTCACAATCTCTGCTGGGATGAAAAGATCGCCGCCGCACTGGATATTCCGCTGTGTATGCTGCCGCAGGTGCGCGACAGCAGCGGCATTTTCGGCACCTGTAATGTGCAGGGCTGTGAGATCCCGCTCGCAGGCATTGCAGGCGATCAGCAGGCGGCGCTGTTCGGTCAGTGCTGCTTTGACCGCGGCGATGCAAAAAATACATATGGTACGGGCTGCTTCCTGCTGATGAACACCGGCACGGAGGCGTGCACGAGCCGCCACGGACTTGTCACGACGATCGCCGCCGGTCTGAACGGGAAGATCACCTACGCCTTAGAGGGCAGCGTATTTGTCGGCGGAGCGGTCATCCAGTGGCTGCGTGACGAGATGCGTTTCCTGCGCGAATCCTGTGACGCAGAGTATTACGCGAGAAAAGTTTCCTCCACGGAGGGAGTCTATTTCGTGCCTGCCTTTGCGGGTCTCGGCGCACCGCACTGGGATATGTATGCCCGCGGCGCGATCGTGGGCATCACACGCGGTACGAAGCCGGAGCACATCATCCGTGCCGCGCAGGAATCCATTGCCTATCAGAGCATGGAGCTGGTGGAGGCGATGGAGAAGGACACCGGCGCAGACCTGCAGGAATTGAAGGTGGACGGCGGCGCGAGCCGCGATGCCTTCCTGATGCAGTTCCAGGCGGATATTCTGAACAAAACGGTACAGCGACCGGTAGTGCGGGAAACGACAGCACTCGGCGCGGCATACCTGGCAGGGCTTGCCACGGGCATCTGGAGCAGCACGGAGGAGATCCGCAGCCTTTGGAAATGCGATGTCAGCTTCGCTCCCAAGATGAGTGAGGCAAAACGGCAGGCGGGAAAGCTCGGCTGGGCGAAAGCGGTCGGACGCAGTCTCGACTGGGAGGAACACTGAAAACACAAAGGGTTTACACAATTCAACCTGCGGTTGAGTTCCGAAAAATCGGGAATTTAACCGCCGGATGATTGCATTTTTCGCCACAGCGTGACATAGTAAAGATA
>PITX01000152.1 GCA_017577345.1 Clostridiales bacterium | reverse complement strand
GTTCCTGTTCGGAGGTATCAAACAAAGAAGCGGGGAATGCTTCTTCCACCGCTTCTTCATCTGTGTCTTGGATCAGTTGTAAATCAGCTCCGCTGTTACGATCTCCTCGGCGCGGCTTTTGATACTGTTCATTCGCTGCACCCATGCCATCTGATCGGTCGCTTTGAGCTGTTCTGTCACGCCCTCCGCTTGCGCCATCTTCCGGGTCAGTGTCTCGATCTGCTCCCGGCAGAGATTGTCGATCTCCAGAAGGTGCTGGGTCAGCTTTCCCGACAACACGAGCGCTGTCAGCGTTCCGTCTTTCTTTCCCTCCAGATAACGCTTCCGCATCCGTCCGTACTTGCCGATCGAGTTCTCCGGCTGGCTGTCCATGACGAGGCTCGGAATCTGTACGTTGCCGACTTGCGTGTAGGTCAGTTCCATTGCTTTTGCTCCTTTCGCTGTTCTTCTCACCTGCATTATCGCCGATTGTGTTTTCATTTGCGAGGATGTCGCGCGATTCTTTTTCAATTTGTCGGACACTTCGCTCAATCTGACGCAGGATCATCTCGGAGATGTCGCTTGTCGCTTCCCCGAGACGAGAAACCGTTTCGATCGTGTTGAACTTTGTAATCGGTTCAAAGTCATCGTCGGTCAGATATGCGTCTGCTGCATAGCCGAGCCGCTTCAAAACAGTGTAGGCAACCGAAGCACCGAGCAGCAGTTGGAATGTCACATCCACACCGTCCGTCCCGGATAGCTCGCTGCCGCCGAGTTCCTTTAGAAGCGCGTCGAGATAATCCTTGTGGTGATCCATGACCGCGTTCAACGCGGTTCCGAACACTGCGGAGGTCAGATCGCTCACGCCTCCGAGATCACCGAAGCTGTTCTCCAGTTCTTCCGAGATCCGCGCGTGCATCTCCTGAGTCGGTTGCCACAGCTTCAAGGGAACATTCTGCCGGGAGTTCGTGTCCGATACGTCGAAGACGTACCGCAGATGCGGTTTCTCGTCTGACGTGTCGATCAGCGCGATACCCTTTGCGCCTTCGTTGACCCAACGGTGCAGGCGCTCGTTCCACATTCCGATCTCCGCACAGGCGGTAGCTTCCGGTTTCTGTGCATGGATCAAGACCTGATCCCGAAACGGGTATTTATAGAGCCATGCAGCGGAATCCAGAAACGCTTTCCAATGATCGGGCGAGGAGGTGACGGACAGGGTTGCGTCATGCGCCAGACGTGAGATTCGTTCCAGTTTCGTTCCCATACATGGCTGTCCTCCTATCTTTCAAAATCGTCCTTTGTTTGTTCTTTGTCGCGGGTCATATACGCCTGCAGGGTCATCTGCCCTCCGGTGGAGAAGTTCAGATCGTTTTCTCCGAGCATATAAGACCCGTCCTCGTTCAGCGGCACGGGCTGATCGGTCAGGATCGTTCCCATGTGATTGACCGTGATATGCTTTGCGATTTCACAGGCATACCCGTTCTCACCGTCGTCGCGCACTTCGTACCGGTAAATACCCTCCGGAACGGTTGCGGGATCAATCCGGCAGCAATGAAACAGCGCGGGATGGTCGAACAGTTCCACACAGTCAAAGTCTTCCGTCCGTGCATCCAAGAGACGGGATGCGGAGATGAAATGTCCGTCTTCGTCGTACATCTCAGGATTCGCACCGGGAACATCCCAACCAAACATGCTGCCGCAAACCATAGCGGCGCACTGCGCTTTGGTCAGCTCATGCTGCGCGTTTTGAAAAGCGGCTGTTTCCTCGTTTCTTTTTCGATCGCCGGGAGCATTCCAATCGGATGGGAAATAGCCCGTCATGCCGCGGCGAATCATGACAAGATCACCGTTGGAGGGAATGATCGCCATTGCAGAGGAAGGGATCGGGAACTGCCGACCGGTCTTTTGCTCGTACTGTTCCACGAGCGTATCGCAGCGATTGAGATAGAGATGCAAAGCCCCACGCTCCGACGTCTCAGGAATCCGTCCGTAAAGCTGCGTCGGATTGCTCTGATCATAGAGATAGATCGCAAAGTGCCGTGGTGATGTGGGATATTCCAAAAGAACGACGCCTTTGTCGCCGACAGGAAACCGTTCTTTGACGTTGTAGGTTTCCATATCCATTGCTACCTCTCCAACTCACTGTCACCGCGGTATGTGAAATCCTCGGTCACATACGGTAGCACCAACAGACCGCTGTTGGTCCGGATGAATACCTCCGGCTGCGAAAAGATCTCCCGATATTTGTCGATCATATCTTCGGGAAGCGAATCGAAGTCTTCTTCGCCGCAGCCGACGATCAGAAACGAACCGGCGATCACGTCGTAGACCTCGCCGTTTTCATCTCGCAGCGCGCGGCAAAGCTCCATACCGTTGAGTTTGCCTTCCTCGTTGCAGATGTTATGTGGTGAACAACATAATCTTTGTAATGCGTAGTCATCTGTTATGCGTAGAGATAGAGAAAAACGCTCGGTATACCGGGCGTTTTCCTTTGAACTACTACACATAATCAGAAAGATTTCTTTCCAAATTGTGTTAACCATTGTAATAAATCTTTGTCCTCCTCCCAAGGCATAGTAGTGTTTGGTGTAAAATTTGGCACTTTTTCCTCAAAAACTTTTCGTTTCATTTCGGCATCAATCCGAGCGTAAACCTCAGTGGTAGAAATATCGACGTGACCTAAGAAATCACGAATATAAATCATGTTCACGCCAGCCCTCAGCAGGTGCATTGCCTTAGTATGGCGTAAAACATGAGGAGAGATTTTTCTCGCATCGCTGTCCAATTCAGCTTGAGAAACGTATTTTTTGAGAATATAAGTAATCCCATACCGTGACAGCGCCTGCCCTTTTTGGTTAAAGAACAGCGGTGATGTCAACGGTTCGGAATTCAGATTGAAGTTCCGAATATAAGCATCTAAGAGCTTGCACGTTTCTTTCATTAGCGGTACTTGGCGAGCTTTTCTACCTTTTCCTGTCAATGAAACCATGGCAGGATTGGTCAATCGAATATCCTTAAGTTTTAGATCCGTGACCTCTTGGACTCGCGCACCGGAATCATATAGCAGGGAAAGCAGTGTTAGGTCCCTAAGACCGTGCCGCGTGGATGGATCTGGTTGCGCAAGCAAAGTTTTAAGTTCTTCTTCTGTCAGAAATGGTATGACTGGCTTTTCATGTTTTTTGGGACGCATAGCAATGATGTCCGTACAGTTTTCAAGATATTCCGGATTTCTGTACTGAACATAATGCGCAAATGCCTTCATTGCGGCAAGCCTTTGGTTTCGGGTTGTAACAGACACTTTTCTTTGCACTTCCAGCCAATCCAGGAAATCGGAAACGAGATTTCGGTTCAGCATCCGTAGCTCAATACTGTTCGCCGGTACTCCTTTTTCTTCTTGAAAATATAAAAGAAGAAGTTTAAATGCGTCACGGTAGGAATTGCACGTATTGGGGCTGACGCCGCAAGTTGTGGGGAGATAGGTTGAAAAGTAAGAAGTCAGTGCTTTTGTGAAATCAGTCTTCTTCAATTATCTCACCTCCAATGACAGGGATAATTCCCGCAAATGCAGAATCAAGCTTTTGCGCCAGCTCCGGGAATGAAGCAATTGTCAGATGAATATACCAGCATGTCTCCCGGTAGCTTTTGTGTCCCAGATAGGCCGCCAACCTTGGAACAATAATCATTGGATCGTATCCTTCTGCAAGTTGTTTTTCTAACGTGTGAACTGCAAAAGTGTGTCGAAAATCGTGAACACGAGGTCCATTCCCAGTATGGTGAATATGACTCATAA
>PITX01000016.1 GCA_017577345.1 Clostridiales bacterium | reverse complement strand
GATCGGCACCGCGCTGGGCAATATGGTCGGTGCTCTGACGGTCGGTAAGAAAAAATATGCCGCCGTGGAGGCGGAGATCCTTGCGCTCTCGGAAAAATGCACCGCTCTGCAGGCGGAGCTTCTGGCGCAGGTCGCCGCCGATGAGACGGGCTTCCTGCCGCTGGCAAAGGCCTACGGCATTGCAAAGGACGACCCGTGCCGTGACGCCGCTTTAGAGGCGGCATCCGCCGCCGCCTGTCAGGTGCCGATGCGCATCATGTCGCTTTGCTGTGAGGCACTGGACGCCGTTGCCGTCCTTGCCGAAAAAGGCTCGCGGCTGGCAGTTTCCGACGCAGGCTGCGCCGCGGTGACGCTCAAGGCCGCGATGCAGGCAGCATCGCTCAATGTGTTTATCAATACCAAGAGTCTGAAAAACCGCGAATACGCCGACTCGCTCAACCGAGGCTGCCTGACGATGCTGGAAACCTACGGTGCGCTGGCAGACCGGATCTTTGAAAGCGTCAAAGACGGATTTTTCGCATAGGGAGGGTCACCGATGGCTGAATTACTGCTCGGAAAAGAAGTAAACGATGCGCTCTGCGCCTCCCTGACTGCCCGCACAGCGGCTCTTCGGTCAAGCGGCATCACGCCGACGCTCGCATTACTCCGCATCGGCGAAAATCCCGCCGATTTGAGCTACGAAAGCGGTGCGTGTAAACGCGCAGAGGCGGTCGGCGTTGCCATAAGGCGCGTTGTCCTGCCGGAAAGCGTCGAAAAAGCCGAAGTTTTGTCCGCCATTGACGCGCTCAACGCGGATGCTTCCGTGCACGGCGTTCTGCTGTTCCGTCCGCTGCCGCAGCACCTGAAAGCGGACAGTGACGAGATCTGCAACCGTCTCGCCTCCGAAAAGGATGTGGACGGCATGACCGGCCTCTCTGCCGCAGGCGTATTTGAGGGTCGGAGCGATCTCGGCTTTGCGCCCTGTACGCCTGCCGCGTGTATGGAAATTCTCGACCACTACGGCATCGACTGCACGGGGAAAAACGCCGTTGTCATCGGCAGAAGCCCTGTCGTCGGCAAGCCCGCGGCGATGATGCTCCTGAAACGGAATGCCACCGTCACCGTCTGCCACACCAAAACCGTCAACACCGCCGCGCTCTGCCGCAGCGCGGACCTGATCATTACCGCCGCAGGTGCGTTAAACTCGCTGACGGAGGAATTTGTCCGCCCCGGGCAGGTCGTGTTGGATGTTTCGATCAACTGGGACGAAAACAAGCCCAACGCCAAAGGCGGCATGGGCGCGATCGCCGGAGATGCCGCATTTTCCGCAGTGGAGCCGATCGTCGGCGCGATCACGCCCGTTCCCGGCGGTGTCGGCAGCGTAACGACCTCGGTGCTCATGAAGCATGTGATCGAGGCGGCAGAACGCGCTGCCCGGAGGCTGCCATGAAAAAAGTCACCGCAATGTCCCCCGAGAAATTTCTGCGGCTGCTGTTCTTTCTGTTCGGCGCAGTTTTTCTGATCGCGGCAGTCTGTATGCCCGACCGTGCCGATATGTTCAAAGGGCTGTGGCGCATTGTTTCGCAGACGGCAAAAACGCCGACAAATTATTTTGACCCGTCCTACGGCGGCTACGCAGGCACCTTGCTGAATGTCGCCTGTGTCACGCTGATCTGCTCGGTGCTCTATCTCCTGCCGCACTCCAAACCGGGAGCGCCGTCTGTGATCGCCGTGCTGCTGACCGCAGGACTGGCGTTCTGGGGCATCAATCTTCTGAATGTCTGGTTCGGCTTTTTCGGCGTAGCACTGTACTGTCTCGTCAAGAGGAAGCCGCTCGGTGCTTACGCCGATGCTATGATCTTCACCACGGGTATGGCACCGCTGTTTTCCGACCTCATTCTCGCCTATCCGAACGCACTTCCCGTCGGCTTCCGCTGGCAGGGGCTTCTGCTTGCCGTGCTGATCGGGCTTCTTGTCGGATTTTTCCTTCCGGCAGGCATGGCCTATGCGCCGCGTATTCACAAAAACTACACGCTGTTTTCCGCCGCAGTGCCGATCGGCATGACCGCATTTTTCCTGCGGGCGTTTTTGTACCATGTGCTCGGCGCGGCTCGCGGCACGACCGATGTCGGTCCGACTGCCGACCTCAGCATCGCATCGTGGCAGATCAGCAATATTCTCTGCCTTGCGGTCTTTGCGCTGTGCATCATTTTTGCCCTTGCGCTCGGCTGTAAGCCGAAGGATTATTGGTCGCTGCTGAAGGACAGCGGCTACGAGGTCGATTTCCTGCCGCGTTACGGCAAAGCGGCGGTGATGATGAATGCCGGTGTCTTCGGTCTGTTCATCCTGCTGTACTACAATATTGCCGCGCTGATGGGCGGCAGTAAGACGGTTTTTAACGCCGTCACACTCGGCTGTATCTTCTGTATGCTCTCCACCTGCTGCGCAGGCTCGCATCCGCGCAATGTCTGGCCGGTCATGGTCGGCTATTTCGGCGCGTCGTTCCTGTTCGGGTGGGTCAGCAAGGGGCTGATCGGCGGCGAATACCTGCACGCCATCGACGCGCAGGCGATGCTTGTCGGTCTTTGCTTCGCAAGCGGTCTGTCGCCGCTGACCGGAAAATTCGGCTGGCAGTACGGTATTCTCGCGGGCGTTGTGCACTTTGTCCTCGTCACCAGCGTTCCCCTGCTGCACGGCGGCTTCTGCCTGTATAACGGCGGCTTCACGGCTGCCTTCACCTGCATCCTGTTTGTGCCGATATTGGAGCACTTTATAACGAAGAAACGGAGCTGATCGTTCAGCTCCGTTTCTTCATTCCGCTAATTCCTTGTACATGGCGGATGCATCGTCCTTGCGGACTGCCTCTGCGACCGCCAGCACCTCGACCGCCACCGTGCGGCTTCCGAAGGCGATGCGGATGACATCGCCCACCTTGACATCGTACGATGCTTTTGCAGGACGGTCGTTCACTGTCACGCGGGCATTGTCACACGCCTCATTGGCGACCGTGCGCCGCTTGATCAGGCGCGATACCTTCAGAAATTTATCCAGGCGCATAGTTCCTCCATACGGAAAACGGGGCTGCCGATGGGCAACCCCGTTTTTCAGCAAATCTTATTTTGCGACAGCGTCCTTGAAAGCCTTGCCGGCCTTGAAGACGGGAGCCTTGGAAGCGGGGATCCGGATCGCTTCCTTGGTCTTGGGGTTGCGGCCCATGCGAGCGTCACGGCACTTCAGTTCAAAGGAGCCGAAGCCGACCAGCTGGACCTTGTCGCCCTTAGCGACAGCTTCCTTCACGGAGTCGACAACAGCAGCCAGAGCCTTCTCTGCGTCCTTCTTGGACAGGCCGGCCTTTGCGGCGATTTCAGCAATGAGTTCAGTCTTGTTCATAATTGTACCTCTTTCTAAAAAATATTTATCATTTTTCGTTCGACAAAAATATCAGATCGGCTGGCATACAGCAGCATACCGCACCATAATCTTCCGACATTTCCTCTGCTTATAAAATCTATCATAAATCTCAGAAATAAGCAAGTAAAAAATAGGAAAAATCAATGAATTTTCAGAATTTTCGCAATTTTCTCTCCCTTTGGGAGCAGTAAACAGTCCTCATAGGTGATCGCTTTCAGCAAAATGACAAGTAACAGGTAAACGACTGCGGCGGCGGCGATTGCACCGAGGCAGGCAACTGCTACACTCGCAACGATGCGGGAAAGCAGAGAATACCCGAAATAGGCGACAACGCCCATGGCGATCGCGGCAAGTCCGCTCTTCCAGATCTTGGGCAGCAGCTTCGGCGGCTGCTCCATAATACGGCGCATTGTGAAAATATTGAGCACCATATACACGAAGAAGCACGACAGGGTGCCGATCGGTGCGCCTAAAATTCCGATGGCGGGATTACCGACCAGAATGTAGTTGACAATGACCTTGACGATGCCGCCGATCAGCATATTGATCATCGGCAGCCACGGGCGGTTATGCGCCTGCATGATCGCCGTCGTCACGGTGGTGATGCCGTTGATCAGCACGGTCGGTGCAAGCAGGGCAAGCAGTGCGGCTGCCATCTGCACACGGCTATCACCGTAGCTGCCGAGCAGTGCCATAATTGGCTCTGCCAGCACCAGCAGACCGACAGCGCAGGGCATTGCGATCAGCCCCGTCAGTCGCAGGGAGGAATCCTGCACCAGCTTTACATTCTTCCGGTCGCCGCAGGTCAGATGTGCGGTGATCGCAGGAATGATCGCGGCGGTGATGCAGGGGAAGAACGCCGTCGGGAAGTTGAAGATCGTCTGACACAGAGCGTAAACACCGCTCTGGTTTTCGACCGCCGTCTGCATGACATCCTTCCATGCCACGATCACACCGCCCTCGCTCATATTTTCATGTGCAAGCGTGAGCATCTGCCCCATCCAGCTTGCCGCGCCCTGCGGTGTTGCTTCCGCCGCCTCAAGCAGGCGGCGCGTGACCATGATCTCGTCGATGAGGTTGATGAGCTGCAGACCCGCCGCGCCGAGTGTGATCGGTACGGCAATGGCAAGCAGCAGCTTTGCCGTCTTTCCATAGGAAAGAGCCGTTCCGCCCAGAGATGCGACATGGCTGCGGTTGCGGCGGTATCTGACGATGACATACAGTGCGGAGAACGCCGTGCCGATGCTGATGCCCGCAATGGATGCGCCGGAGGACAGTGCCAGATCGCCGGTATACTTCTTGACGATCCACGCAAAGCCGAGACCGAGCAGCAGCTTGCCCAACGCTTCGATGATCTGGCTGATTGCGGTGGGCGTCATATCACCCTGTCCCTGGAAGAAGCCGCGGCAGGCGGATGCGATGCAGATGCACAGCACCGCAGGTCCAAGAGCAAAAATGGAATACCACGCATTCGGCATGGACATGACATCCGTTGCCAGCCAGCGCGGGAAGAGCATCATAATGCCGGTGCCGAGGAAGCCGATGCCCAGATAGGCATACAGTGCCGTGCGGAAAATGCGCTGCATCTGTTTTCCGTTACCGCGGGCGTGCGCCTCGGAAACCATGCGGCTCATGGCGACCGGCAGACCCGTGGTGGAGATGACCAGAAGCACCGTATAGATCGCATACGCCTTGTTGAAATAGGCAAAGCCCTGCGAATCAATGATCTGATTGAGCGGCAGCTTATACAGCATACCGATGACCTTTACGACGATCGTTGAGAGAGACAATATCGCCGCGCCGGTCAGAAAGTTCTGCTTTTTAACTTTTCCGTTTTCCAAGCTTATCCTTCCTTCTTGCCGAACATTTTCGGCATGACATACTCCGAAAGCTCCTTGACGACCGCTTCCAGATCAATGGTGGTGTACTTGCCGGCGGCATAGAGAATTTTGCCGCGTACCATCGTCATAACGACATCGTGACCGCTGACGCAGTAGGCAAGGTGGCTCATGACATTGTGGCAGGGCATCAGGTGCGGCTGGGTGAAGTCAAGCATGATGAGGTCAGCATCCATGCCGGGCTTAATCATGCCGCATTCCGCCTCACGACCCTGCGCTCTTGCGCCGCAGACCGTCGCCATCATCAGTGCCGCCTGCGCAGGCAGTGCCTTCGGGTCAAGGCTTCTGCCCTTTGCCATGTAGGTCGCCGCACGGATCTCCTCGAACAGATCGAGCGTGTTGTTGGAAACATTGGAGTCCGTGCCGAGGGCTACATTCATGCCGGCTCGTACCATGTCCTCCACCTTTGCACAGCCGGAGGCAAGCTTCAGGTTGGAGCACGGATTGTGCACCGCGCTGACCTTGCGCTTGGCAAGAAGCTGCATATCCTCCGGGTCAAGCCAGACACAGTGTGCTGCAATCGCAGGCTTCGCGTCCCAGACATGGTGGCAATCCAGAAGCTGCGCCGCCGTCAGACCGTAGCGCTCCTTGCACGCCTCATGCTCTGCCTTAGTCTCGGACAGATGTACATGCATACCGAGTCCCTCGTTGATCGCATACTCGCTGATCGTGTCCCACAGACGGTGATCGGAGGTATACTCCGCATGGATGGAAGCATCCACGCGAATTCTGCCGTTGTCATAGCCGTGCCACTTTTCTTTCAGTGCAACAGCTTCCCTGCAGCGTTCATCCTTCTCGAAATCGAAGTCCTGATCCGGCATCAGCATCACCGCGCGGCACATGTTGGCCTTGATGCCGGAGTCCGCGATCGCCTGCGCCACATCCTCACTGAAGAAATACATGTCGGATACGGAGGTCGTGCCGAAGCGCAGGCATTCCGCGATCGACAGCAGGGTGCCCGCCTTGGCACATCGGCCGTCCATGCGGTCCTCTGTGGGGAAAATATAATCGCTCAGCCAGGTCTGCAGCTCGACATCGTCGGCATAGCCGCGCATGGGTGACATGGCAAGATGCGTGTGGCAGTTGATGAGGCCGGGCATCAACACCATGCCCTCGCCGTTGATGATTTGCTGCGGCTGTTCCTCCGGTGCCTTACGGGAAAGATAGCTGATCTTGCCGTCCGTCACGCCGACAAAGGCGGAAAACAAAACGCGCAGATCCTCGTCCATCGTAACGACCGTTACATTGGAAAATAAAGTGTCCATAATGGGAATCCTTTCGGTATGTAGTCTGTTATTTCAGCAGACGGAAGGCTTCGTCCTTCTGACGCAGGACATCGTCGATCCGCTCGATATACTGTTGCGGAAATTTTGGGTTATGGAAGCGCTCCAGCTTCCCGTCCGGCAGGTTGATCTTCGTCATACCGCCGCCGCCTAAAGAGATAATGGAGTGAAGCTCCTCCATCATGTAGATGTTATAAAGCCCCTCGAAGCCGGGCTTGCACCAACCGACATTTTCAAAGCTGCCGGACATGTATTTCTGCCGGTAGAGATAATAGGGGAGGTAGCCCTCCTCACGAAGGCGGCGTTCCGAGGCTTTCAGCATCTGCCGCACCTCGTCCGCCGTGGGAAGCTGCAGGCGGTCAAAATAGAGATCTGCGCCCTTTTTGAGTGCGAGGGTATGTACCGTCACATTGGTCGGCTGCAGAGAAAGCACCTGCTCTAAGGAAGCTGCAAAGGATGCCGGCGTATCCGTCGGAAGCCCGGCGATCAGATCCATGTTGATGCCCTCGAAGCCGGCCTTTTTCGCGTCACGGAATGCCGCAAGCGTCTGCGTTCCCGTATGGCGGCGGCCGATGCACTCCAAAACCGCATCGTTCATCGTCTGCGGATTGATGCTCATGCGGTCACAGCCCATGGCACGGATGGCTTTCAGCTTCGTCAGACTCAGCGTATCGGGTCTGCCACCCTCCACCGTATATTCTATCAGGTCTGTCAAGTCAAAATGCGTTGCAATTGCGTCCATCAGCCGCTGCATCTGCGCCGTGGAGAGGGTGGTCGGCGTACCGCCGCCCATATAGAGCGTGCGTATGCGTTTTCCCGACTGCCGAAGCAGCTCGCCGACATGGGCAATTTCTTTTTCCAACGCGTCCAAAAACAGCGGCAGCTGGTCTTTCAATCGTTCCACGCTGGCACTGACAAAGCTGCAATAGGCGCAGCGCGTCGGGCAGAACGGGATGCCGATATAGACGGAAACATCATTTTCGCGGAGCTTTTTGGCCGCGTTGACGCTCGCCAATGATGCCTCGATGCACAGCTTTCTGCGCTCCGGCGCAACATGGTACAGCTCCTTCATCAGACGGTCGGCACTCTTCGTATCGCCGCCGGACAGCAGGTGGCGCGTGGTCAGCTTGGTCGGACGCACACCTGACAGGCTGCCCCACTCCGGTGCCTGCCTGAGCTGCATCGCCGCGGCATAGTAGGCATTCTGGAGCAATCGGCGTCTGGCAGGGACATCGTCTGTTTTCTTCATGCGGCGCATGGCAAATGCCGTCTGCCCGTGCAGGGTGATCTTTGCCGTCGCCGTCAGATAAGCTGCACCGCAGGACAGTGCGGAAACCGCGCCGTCGCCCTCAAACGGGGCATCGGCAGGCTCCATCGTCTCCTCCGGAAACAGTGCAAGCTGTAACTGCTCCACGGCATAGCGGTCCTCGTGACCGCGCAGGTATAATTTCATCGGAGATAGCTCCTTTTAGCGGATCCAGCCGCGTTCACGGTTCAGCGTGGTCGCGCCGCCGTGACCGGGCAGGACAGTGAGATTTTCGGGACAGTCGGCAAGCTTTGTCAGGCTTTCGCGCATCTTTTCCGTACTGCCGCCGGGAAAATCCGTCCGACCGCAGCCGCCTGCAAAGAGCGTATCGCCGGAAAACAGCGTATTCTCACAGCGCAGACAGACGGAGCCGGGCGTATGACCGGGCGTTTCCAGCACGGTGAAGGTCAGCTTTCCCACCTGCACCGCTGCATTTTCATTGTACAGGTCGGTGTAGCACAGTGTGCCGTTTGTTATCTTGGGCGGCAGGGTGCGCTCATTCCCGTGTATCCAAACGGGGCAGTGCGCGGCATCCATGATCGCCCTGACGCCGCCGACATGGTCAAAATGTCCGTGCGTCAGCAGAATTGCCGCGATCTGAAGCCTCTCCTGCTCTGCAAAGGCAAGGATCCTCTCCGGCGCAGCACCCGGGTCGATGACCGCTGTCACGCCGTCCTCATCGCTCACCAAATAGCAGTTCGTTTGAAGCATCCCCACAGTCAGGGTACGAATTTTCATAGGCTTCCTCACATCAGCTCATCGGTGTCCAGCAGGATCGTCACCGGTCCGTCATTTTCCGACGCGACCAGCATATCCGCGCCGAACTGACCGTGCTCGGGTGCAAAACCGCGTGCACGGCACTCGTCCAGAAACATTTCATACAACGGGATTGCAAGCTCCGGATCTGCCGCACCGATGAAGCTCGGCCGCTTGCCCTTTTTGCAGTCGGCAAACAGCGTGAACTGGCTGACGACCAGCACCTGCCCGCCCACCGTATGCAGGTCTAAATTCATTTTATCGTTCTCATCGCAGAAAATGCGCAGTCCGAGTGCTTTTTCTGCAAGCTTTTTACATTGGACCGGTGTATCATCGGGTGCAACACCGAGCAAAATCAGAAAACCCTTCCCGATTTTGCCGACCGTCTCACCCGCGATCGTCACCGACGCGCTCTTCACGCGTGTAACCACCGCGCGCATCAGTTCTGCCCTCTGCGCACATCCAGTACGCCGTCGATGGCACGCATTTTATTGCGGATCGCCTCTAATTCCTGCACATTTCTGACCTCAAAGGTCACGATCGCGCGTCCGTGATTGGCAGAAAGCTCACGGGCGGAAATTTCGGAGACGCGCACCTTTGCGCTGTTGAGCACCGTGGCAATGTCGATCCAGATGCCGTCACGGTCGATGGAGTCGATCTCGAAGGTCGTGGAGAAGGGCTTTTCCTCCTCCGTGCTCCATGCAACATTCACCCAGCGACCTGCCATCTTAGGATCGTCCAGATCGACATTCTTGCAGTCCCTGCGGTGGACAGAAACGCCGTAGCCCTTCGTGATGAAACCGATAATGTCATCGCCGGGGACAGGCGTACAGCAGCGGGAGAACTTGATCATGCACGATTCAATGTCCTCGACGATCACGCCGGAGTCCTTGTGGCGGCTTGTCTTTACTGCGACCTGCTCCGGATTTTTCGGCAGCTCCTTCTTGCGGTTTGCCTTTGTCAGCTCCTCGCGGACACGGCCGAATGCCTTGACCGCTGTCAGGCCGCGGTAGCCGATGGCGGCGTACATGTCGTCCAGGGAGTCAAAGCAGAGCTTTTTGAGCAGCAAGGGCAGCAACTCCACATCCTGCAAAACGGACGGGTTAATGCCTGCGCGGCGCAGTTCGCCCTCAAAGCTGGTCTTGCCGTGCGCGACATTTTCTTCGCGCTTTTCGTGCTTGAACCACTGCTTGATCTTCGTCCGCGCCTGATTGCTGTTGCAGATTTTCAGCCAGTCGCGGCTCGGTCCCTTGGCGGTTTTGGAGGTCAGGATCTCGACAATATCGCCGTTGGCAAGCGGCTGATCGAAGCCGGCGATCCGGTTATTGACCTTTGCGCCGACCATCGCGTTGCCGACACCGGAATGGATGGCGTAGGCGAAGTCGATCGGCGTGGAGCCTGCGGGCAGGGACATGACCTTGCCGCGTGGGGTAAAGACGAATACCTCGTCATCGAACATATCCACCTTCAGAGAATGGATATAGTCCTCGGCATCGTTTTCCTCCTGCTGACTCTCTAAAAGTCTGCGCACCCACTCGAAGTCCTTCTCATTGCCGCCCTCGATGCCCTCCTTGTACTTCCAGTGTGCGGCGATGCCGTACTCCGCCGTCTCGTGCATCTCCCAGGTGCGGATCTGCACCTCGAACGGGATACCTTCCTGTCCGATGACGGTCGTGTGGAGACTTTGATACATATTGGGCTTCGGGGTGGAAATATAATCCTTAAAGCGGCCGGGTACCAGATTGAACAGATCATGGATATGACCGAGAACATTATAGCAGTCCGGAATGGTATCGACGATGATGCGGAAGGCATACATATCGTACATCTCATCCATCGTCTTTTTCTGCTGCTCTATCTTGCGGTAAATGGAATAGACATGCTTGACCCGTCCGTAGATCGACCCGTGAATGCCGACGGCGGAAAGGCGGGTCATGATCTTGCTCTGGATGGAGTGCATAAATTCGTCCGCCTCCGCCTTGTGCTCATTGAGATAGGTCGTAATGCGGCTGTAGCCCTCCGGGTCCAGATATTTGAGGCTGGTATCCTCCAGCTCCCATTTGATCTTCTGCATACCGAGACGGTGTGCAAGCGGGGCGTAAATATCCATCGTCTCACGCGATTTGGAAATCTGCTTTTCCTGCGTCTGATACTCCATGGTGCGGGTATTGTGCAGGCGGTCGCAGATTTTGATGAGCACGACGCGGATGTCCTTGCTCATTGCCATGAACATCTTGCGCAGATTTTCCATCTGCTGTTCTTCCAGCGTGGAATACTGCACACGGGTCAGCTTGGTGACACCCTCGACCAGCTCCGCGACCGTTGAGCCGAACTGCCGCGCGATCTCATCATAGGTCGAATCGGTGTCCTCCAGACAGTCATGCAGAATTGCGCCGAGTATGGCATCGGTATCCAAACCGGTCTCGGCAACGATCTCCGCCACGGCCAGCGGATGAATGATATAGGGAGAGCCGTCCTTGCGCTTCTGATCGCGGTGCTTATTATCGGCATAGGTAACCGCACGGTCGATCAGTGCCATATCCGCCTGCGGGCAATGCAGGAGGATCTGTTTTCGCATACTTTCATAGTGGTCGGCAAAGGTTTCCATTCAATCACCTCGCAGGGAATGATAAAAGCTGCTGTTTTCCAGCGGATTGGGACCGTTCTCCGGCGTGAGGCAGATCTCGATCATCGTGCGCTCGCGCTCAAAGCGGAGCAGTCCGAGCTCCTGCAGAACTGCAAGGCAGCTCAGCGTGCGGCGCAGACTGTGGCGGTTTCCCGTCCGTTCTGCAATGGACGATGCAAGCGTGAGAAGCTCTGCGCGTACCGGCCAGCCGGAAGGAGCGCGTGCCGTCAGATAGTGCCATACATCGATCACATCCGAGCGTTCCGGCGCGATCGCCTCCTGTTCAACCTTGCTCAGCGGTTTTCCCTCGACGAATCGGTCAAACAGATCGTTCGGAGAGGTAAGGCGCAGATCGATCAGGCTGAGCTGAATTGCTCTTGTGCCGCGGAATTCGTTCATCTGCAGGTGGAAGGCAACATCAATGCGCTCTCCCACCTCCAGTTTTTTGGATAGATTGCCTGCGGAAAAATAGATCGCCTGCAGGGACGCTCCGCCCGGTGTACGCAAATGCAGACGCAGATGCTTACCGCCCGCGACCGTGCCGATGCGTTCGATCATCAGCTCGCTCATGCAGAACACCGGCTTCGGACAGCCCGTGCCGCACGGCTCCAACTGAGAAAGACCGTCCGTGTTTTCCTCGGTCAGCAGGTCTGCCGTCACCTCGCAGTCAATTTTCAGCGCGGATTTTGACAGACCGGAGGCAGCAAATTCCTCCGCTCGTCTGCTGATGCGGCGGCGGAATTCGTCAATATTGCTCCGCAGAATGGTAAAGCCCGCTGCAAGCTCATGACCGCCGTAGCCCTCCAGCAGATCGGACATCTCCGACAGGGAGGAAAACAGGTTGAATCCGCCGTAGGAGCGTGAGGACGCTTTGCCGCGTTCTCCGTTCATACAGATCAGGAAGGTCGGGCGGCAGTATTCCTCGCTCAGGCGCGAGGCGACAATGCCGACGACGCCCTGATGCCAGTTTTCTCCGGCAAGGACGATCGCGCTGTCTGTGGATTTTCTTCCGCGCAGACGGGCAGTT
>PITX01000151.1 GCA_017577345.1 Clostridiales bacterium | reverse complement strand
GTCACATGCTTCATTCGTCCATTTTCAGAACCGCCATGAACGCCTCCGACGGGACGGAGACCGTGCCGAAGGTCCTCATGCGCTTCTTGCCTTCCTTCTGCTTTTCCAGCAGCTTCTTTTTTCTCGTGATGTCGCCGCCGTAGCACTTGGCAAGGACATCCTTGCGCAGCGCCTTGATCGTCTCACGGGCGATGATCTTGCCGCCGATGGCGGCCTGCACGGGAATTTCGAACATCTGACGCGGAATGTTCTCCTTGAGCTTTTCGCAGATCTTCCTTGCGCGCGCATAGGCGTTGTCGGAGAAGAGGATAAAGGACAGGGCGTCCACGATCTCACCGTTGAGCAGGATATCCAGCTTGACGAGCTTGCTGTCGCGGTAGCCGTCCATTTCGTAGTCCAGAGAGCCGTAGCCGCGGGTGCGGGATTTGAGCGCGTCAAAGAAATCGTAGATGATCTCGTTGAGCGGCATAAAATAGCGCAGCTCAACGCGGCTTTCATCGAGATAGGTCATGTCGCGGTATTCGCCGCGCCGCTGCTGGCAAAGATCCATGATGTTGCCCACATAGTCCGGCGGCGTGATGATGCTTGCGCGCACATACGGCTCCTCACACGAGAGGATGTCCGCCGGATCGGGATAATTCAGCGGCGTATAGATTTCCACGACTTCGCCGTTGGTCTTGGTCACACGGTAGACGACATTCGGTGCGGTCGTGATGAGGTCGAGATTATATTCGCGCTCCAGACGCTCCATGATGATCTCCATATGAAGAAGACCGAGGAAGCCGCAGCGGAAGCCGAAGCCGAGGGCGATGGAGTTTTCCTGCGTATAGGACATGGAGGCATCGTTGAGCTTGAGCTTTTCCAGTGCATCGCGCAGATCGCCGTATTTGCTGCCGTCAGCGGGGTAAACGCCGGAATAGACCATGGGCTGCACGGTCTTGTAGCCGGGAAGAGGACTGTCGCACGGTCGCTCCACGCCCGTCACGGTGTCGCCCACACGGGTATCGGCAACGGTCTTGATGGAGGCGGTCAGATAGCCGACCTCACCTGCACCGAGTGCATCGACCGGATCCATGCCGATCGGGGAAAGCGTGCCGACCTCTACGACCTTGTACTGCGCGCCGGTCGCCATCATGCGCACATCCATGCCCGGACGAAGTACGCCGTTCTTGACGCGCAGATAGACGATGACACCGCGGTAGGAATCGTACTGACTGTCGAAGATCAGTGCCTGCAAAGGCGCGTCACGGTCGCCTTCGGGCGCGGGAACGCCTGCGACCACCGCTTCCAGAACGGAGCGGATGTTGATGCCGTTTTTTGCGGAGATCTCCGGCGCATCGAGGGCAGGGATACCGATGACATCCTCGATTTCGTGTTTGACCTCCTGCGGCCTTGCGGCAGGGAGGTCGATCTTGTTGACCACCGGCACGACCTCCAGCCCCGCATCGACGGCGAGGTAGGTATTGGCAAGGGTCTGTGCCTCAATGCCCTGCGAGGCATCGACGACCAGCACCGCGCCCTCACAGGCGGCGAGGGAACGCGAGACCTCGTAGTTGAAGTCCACATGACCCGGGGTGTCGATCAGATTGAGCACATATTCTTCACCGTTGTCGGCGGTATAGTCGAGCTTGACGGCACGCGCCTTGATGGTGATGCCGCGTTCCCGCTCTAATTCCATCGAGTCGAGTATTTGATTTTCCATTTCGCGCTTGTCAATGGTGTTGCATTCCTCCAGCAGGCGGTCAGCCAGCGTGGACTTGCCGTGGTCAATATGCGCAACGATGGAGAAGTTTCGGATGTGTTTCAGGTCGGTCATAAACAGATACCTTTAATTACGGATTTGAGACTGCCGCCTGCCGCAGGAATACCCGGCGCGGGGCAAATATCTCCTTATATTATAATCGAAAACATTATATCATAAAATTTTCCGCTTGAAAAGAGCAGAGCGCAAAAAATCACGGTGTCGAAACCGCCGGAAAAATCTTACAAAATATTTACAAAAATATTTTAGCAAACTATTGACAAAACTGCTAACAAGTTGTATCATTGCCTTAGCACTCAGGGGCAATGAGTGCTAAAGGAGGGAAAAACCGTGGAGCTGTCCGAACGCAAACAGAAAATTCTCAAGGCGATCGTGGACTTATATATCCGCACTGCCGAGCCGGTGGGCTCCAAGACCATCGCGGCAATGCCGGATATGGACTTTTCCCCCGCGACCATCCGCAACGAAATGGCGGAGCTGACGAATTTGGGTTTTTTGGAACAGCCGCATACTTCTGCCGGCCGCATTCCGAGCCCTGCCGGCTACCGCTTTTACATCGACCGTCTGATGCAGGACTACCGCCTGAGCGTGGACGAAACGCAGTCGATCAATCAGGCGATGGAGCTTCGGATGCAGGAATTTGACCGCGCGATGAGCAAGGTCGGCAAGCTGGTGTCGCAGCTGACGAATCTTCCTGCGTATGCGATGACCTCACATACTGAGAGCGTGAAGGTGCGCCGCTTTGAGGTGCTGCCTGCCGGTGAGGCGAGCTTCATTCTGGTCGTGATGACCACGGATGAAACGGTCAAGAACAAGCTCATCAAGCTGCCGCTGCACATCACGGAGGCAGACCTGAAGCTGTTAAGCGCGGTGCTGAACGCCAGTCTGACGGAAATTTCCGCCGAGCAGTTCACGCCGGAGCTGATCGACCGCGTGACAAGGAGCGCAGGTGCCGCTTCGGGACTGGTACCGATCGCCGTGGACTTTGCGGTGCATGTTCTGGAGAACTGCCGCCGCGCTGAGGTCTATCTGACCGGTCAGAACCGTCTGCTGGGTCAGCCGGAATATCAGGATCTGACCCGTGCACAGGAGGTACTGAGTGCCTTGGACGAGGACACGATCTCCAACCTGCCCGCCAAGCTTGATCCGAACAGCCCGGTGCAGATTTTGGTCGGACCGGAGAATGTCGCACAGGAGCTCAAGAACACCTCCGTCGTTGTGACACGCTTCGACATCGGCGAGGGGATGCAGGGCATGATCGGCGTGGTCGGACCGCAGCGCATGGATTATGCACAGATCACAGCAAGATTAAGCTACTTTGCCGAGGGGCTGGGCAGAATGTTCGGAAAGCCCGAGCTGCCGGAGGCAAAGAAGGAGGAATAACCGTTGGGTAAGAAAAAGAAGGAAATGCCCGAAGAAACCGTTGAGGAAACCGTTTCCGGGGAGGCTAAAGAGGAGACTGCCGAGGAGGTCAAAGAGGAGACTGCCGAGGAGGTCGGCAAGGAGCCGACCGAGCTGGAGAAAGCACAGCAGGCGCAGGCGCAGGAGCACGATCAGTATTTGCGTCTTGCCGCCGAATATGACAATTTCCGCAAGCGCTCTCAGCGCGAAAAGGACGCCATTTACCGTGATGCCACGGCAGAAACGGCAAAGAAATTCCTGCCCGTCTACGACAATCTGCAGCGGGCGCTGAAAAACGAAACCACCGACGAAGCCTTCAAAAAGGGCGTGGAAATGACGATGACCGAGCTGACCAAGATCATGGAAGGCATCGGCATGAAGCCCTTCGGCGAGGCAGGCGAGCCCTTTGACCCCGAAAAGCACAACGCCGTCATGCACATTGACGACGAGACCTTGGGCGAGAACACGGTCGCGGAGGTTTTCCAGACCGGCTTCGTCCTCGGCGATAAGGTCATCCGCTTCGCCATGGTCAAGGTCGCAAACTAAATTCGTAAACAATTCACTTTTATATAGGAGGAACTTATTATGGGAAAAATTATCGGTATTGATCTCGGCACCACCAATACCTGCGTGGCTGTTATGGAAGGCGGCGAGCCCGTCGTCATCGCCAACGCAGAGGGCAACCGTACCAC
>PITX01000150.1 GCA_017577345.1 Clostridiales bacterium | reverse complement strand
ACCTTTGACAGCGTGGATTGCTTGATTCCTAACCTTGCTGGGATCCTGCAAAACGCACAGTGTCAATATGAGCTTCGTTCCATGTATTGCGCCGAATATGCCTTGCTTCCTGCCCGAGCCATCGGAGATTATTTGAAGGATGAGATTCGGACTGCGTTTCAACGCAAATACGGCAATCATCCGAATGAACAGATTCGCAATCGACTTCAATCAGAAATGACAGCAATGGAAGAGCTTGCACCGTTTTCTTTTGCAGAGCTTGCAACAGTTTTTGAGCTTGCGCTTTGGCTGAAAAAAAGAGGCTACCGCTATTATATGAGCGGTAGCGCTGCCTCAGGATTTATCACATTTCTTTTGGGACTAACTCAGGTGAATCCCCTGCCGGAACAGTATGGCGGATATGATCTGGTGTGGCAGGAGTATTGCAGCTATGGACGGCTGCCAACATATGTGCTCCATCTGCCGAAAAGTCTGCGAACAATAATCATCGAATGGCAACAGACCCACTGGATGAAAGCCTTATATCCAAAAGAGTGGCAATCGGTACAGTCCAATGAAAAAGATTGCTTGATTTGCGGCAATGTGTGCTTTTATTTCGATGCAGAGAAAGCAACTGCGCCGGAGCTGCCAAGCTTGTGCCGAGAGGACATCTATCACTATCTCAAAAAACACGGTTTTGCGGACAAGGAGGCTTTTCGAGGAATGTGCAGTGTGCGAAAAGGCAGGGGGTTTCCTGTTATCACGGAGGAAATGCAGACCGCCGAAGATTCCTATCTGATAAATCGATGTGAGCACATCGACAAGTTGCCTTCCCGGGCGGAATTGTTAGAACGGCAGCTTTTTGTGCTGCAACCCAAATAGACTGATCTGAGCGCACCGGATTCTGCGTTTTTCTCTCATTCGGCACTTGTAATTCAAAAAACCAGTATTATAATTAAATTATAAATAAATAGGAGGGAAGCACTATGCATTGGGGCGTTTTTCATGGAGAGAATGCAGACAATCAGAAGCAGCGTGTTCTGATTTTGGGAGAATCACACCATATCAGCAGAAGCAATCGCGATAACATGGAGGCAGGAAAGCCGGCAACATATGCGACGGCTTCCGATGTAGCGGAACATTTGCGCAAGGAGAAAACGCACGATTTTTTGACGCAAATTGTGTGCGCCTTTGGTTGGGAACCTGATAAGGTTAATGAGCGATTCTGGCATAGCGTATATTTCGGGAATTACATAGATGTTCTGTGCGGGATAAAAAACGGTGTTGCAAAACAGATGGTATCGCAAAACCGAAAAAAATATAACAACCAACTGTTTGACTTCGTCAACGAGCATAAAATTTCCACTATCTTCTGCTTCGGAGTTCTTCCATATCAGCATCTCCCAGGCCTTGCAAAAAATTGTGGAGAATATGAAGAGAAAAAATGTGTCAACGAAGAAAACGGGAGAAAGAGGTATTTTCGAGAATGTTTGTATATGGCAGGTGTTGAGCATCGAGAAACTGATGTGAAATTAAAGCAAGATTTGCAGGTGTTCTGCGTATCCCATCCGGCATCTTTTGGATTTAAGGCCAAAGATTATGCAACAGAGCTGAAAGAGAAAAGATGGATAAATTTTGATGAAGAAAAATGAGAGAGCTGATACCGGATGGGGAAATTTTTCCTCATCCGGTGTTGTATTCTATATGCAGAAATGATACACTTATTAAGAGGTGATTATCATGCAAACAGCACCGGCAAAGAAAATGCTGATTATGAATATTCTCGACATTTTAAAGCGCTACTCGGACCAGGATCATACCTTGAGCCAGAAGCAGATCATCGACTACCTTCGTCAGGACTATCAAATGGCTGCGGATCGGAAGTCCGTTGCACGAAATCTGACTGATTTGATGGATGCGGGATATCCCATTGAATGCAGCGAAACCCCTCGGACTTACTTAACCAAGGATGGCAGGAGGGAAACAGCCAACATCCTTTCCGACTTTTATCTGGAGCGTGACTTCACGGATGCAGAGCTACGACTGCTAATTGACAGCCTGCTGTTCTCCAAACACGTTCCGTATAGCCAGTGCAAGGAGCTTGTAGGCAAGCTGGAGGGGCTGTCCAGCCTCTATTTCCGCTCCCGAACGAAGCACATCCGCACCATGCCGGACAACGCACCGGTAAACAGACAGCTTTTTTATACGATTGAGGTACTGGATGAGGCGATGGAAATCGGCAGGCAGGTATCCTTCATCTATAACAAATACGGTACGGACAAAAAACTCCATCCGGAACACAATGCCGAGGGACAGATTCGTAACTATGTTATCAATCCTTATCAGATTGCCGCTGCCAACGGGAGATATTATCTGATCTGCAACTACGATAAGTATGATAATGTGGCGCACTTCCGGCTCGACCGAATCACAGATATTCAGATGATGGATACACCCGTGAAGTCTATGCGGAAAGTCAAGGGACTGGAGGACGGTTTGAATCTCCCCAAGCATATGGCAGAGCATATGTATATGTTTTCCGGAGAGAGCGCCCCAGTAACCTTTCGGGCGAAGAAGTATATCGTCACCGATGTGCTGGACTGGTTCGGGAACGATGTTCAATTCTATAACGAAACCGAAAACGAGGTCACAGTCCGTGTGACTGCCAATTTGAAAGCCATGCGAAGATGGGCAATGCAGTATGCGCTGCATATTAAAGTCCTTGAGCCGGAAGTACTGTCGGAGCAGGTAAAAAACGACCTGCTGGAGGCCCTAAAGCATTATGAATAGAGTTAATCCGTAATTCAGCCAAATACCAAAAATCAGAAGAAAAAAATACCAAAAATCAGAAGAAAATTGTAGGTTGTACAATGATGTGTTACAGTTGAGGAAAAAATAAGTAGCGAATAGGAAAGACCTGTGATAAGGTTAAGTTGCTGAGACAAAACCGAAAGGCAGGTCACCTATTCGCCATGACTACTTTAACACAAACCCTACGCAGAAGGCAAGCGATTGTAGAATTTTCTTTGAAAAATGGTGTGAGCAAAGCGGCAATACGGTACAATGTGAGCCGACCGACGATCTATCGCTGGCGATCACGGTATGACGGGACACGGCAATCATTGTCAGATCATTCCCATCGCCCGCACAGTCATCCGAATCAGCACACAGAAGCGGAATTGAAGCTCATCGGCGATATGCGCCGCAGGAACCCGAACGCCGGACTGGTGGTGTTTTGGGTAAAGCTTCGTCAACGGGGCTACAGCCGCTCAATCTCCGGCTTGTACCGGGTTCTGCGGCGAAGTGGACAAGAGGGAATAAAACTCCCGAATCCGAAGTACACGCCGAAAAAATACGAAGCTATGCTGTATCCGGGACAGAGAGCGCAGATCGATGTCAAATATGTGCCTAGTTCCTGCCTGGTTGGTGCAGCAGCAGAGGGAGCAAAGGAAACCGGCGGATATTTTCAGTACACATTCATTGACGAATACAGTCGTTATCGCTATCTGGAAGCCTTTACGGAACACAGCACTTATTCCTCGACGGTCTTTCTTCGCCATGTCGTAGAGAAATTTCCCTATGCGATTGAGTGTGTACAAACAGACAACGGCTTTGAGTTTACCAACGCTTTGCAGTCAAAAGGTCTGGCAAAGCCGACATTATTTGAAAAGGAGCTGGCGAAGCTCGGCATCCGGCATAAGCGGATCAAGGTCTTTACTCCCTGTCATAACGGGAAGGTCGAACGTTCTCACAGAAAAGATAATGAGTATTTCTATGCGTCACACAAATTCTATTCCTTTGAAGATTTCCAAAAGCAACTTGCCGTTTGGGAGAGGAAATACAACCATTTCCCCATGCGTCCTCTGCATTGGTCGTCTCCCGTTCAGGTCCTTTCTTCTT
>PITX01000149.1 GCA_017577345.1 Clostridiales bacterium | reverse complement strand
GGATTATCACCGATCTGGCGTACAAATTCCGCTTTTAACGCCTCTAAAAATGCGTCAGCCACCTCCGAGGCAACAGCGATCTGATTGATATTGATGCAGATCTGCCCTGCGTTGCAGAGCTTGAAAAACGCAATTTTTCTCGCCGCATCGCGTAGGTCGGCATCCTTCCGGATGATGCACCAGTTGCCGGTCTCTCCGCCAAGCTCCAACGCAGTCGAGGTCAGATTTTTTGCCGCCTCCGTGAGCACATGCTTACCGACGGCAGGGGAACCGGTATAGAAGATCTTATCAAATCGCTGGGAAAGACAGAGATCCGCGACCTCATGCCCGCCGTCGATCAGTGTAACATATTCCTCCGGGAAGGTCTCGGCAATGAATTTTTTCAGCATCGCGGTGCTTGCTGCGGACTTCGAGCTTGCCTTGATGACCGCCGTATTGCCCCCAGCAATGCTTGCCGTGAGCACGCCGAGCGTCAGGAGCATAGGAAAATTGAACGGGGAAATGATCAGAGAAACGCCGTAGGGCATTTTATAAACAGTGGTCACCGTACTGGGAAAGCACATCAGACCGCTGAAATGCCGCTCCGGTCTTGCCCATTTTCTGAGTCCTCGGATCGTTTCATTGATCTCAACAATGATCGGACCGATGTCGCACAGGTATGCCTCTACCGTGCTTCTGCTCAGATCCTCATGAAGTGCCGCCTCAAACTCCTTTTCGTGCGTAATGACAGCATTTTTCAGTTTTTTCAGCTGCTCTATGCGCCATTTGACATCGAGCGTTTTCCCGGAACGGAAGTACGCCCGCTGTTTTTTGACAATTTCGTGAACTTCAGCTTCTGTATATTGCATGACTTTTCTCCTTACTGCCGTTGATCTCGTCCAGCAAACGGGAAATATCCTTCCTGCTCAATACGACCGGTGCGGAATAATTGATGGAATCGTTCGAAATTCGCTTTATCAAAAGCGGATAATCCTCTCGCGGGATAAACCTGCCTCTTTTCGGAAAATCACAGGCAAGGATCAGTGCCTCAATGGCATTCAGCAGCTTGTCTGCGGCAGCCTCCGGATTTTCTGCGCTGTCTGCAAGTCTGCAATATACCGCAAGCTCTGACAGTCTCAGCAAGCATTTCGCTTTCTGAAACTGCATCACCGGCAGCAGGGAGAGGGCGATCGCGTTTCCGTGCGGAATATGATAGAGTGCGCCAATGGAATGTGCAAACGCGTGTATATAGCCTGCAAGCTGCTCATTGATCGCGTTGCCGCCGTACATGGCGGCGCGGCACATGGCAAGTCGGGATGTCTCACAATCCGGCGTTTTCAGCACAACGGGAAGATTTTCCAACACCAGCCTGACGCACTCTTTGCTTTCAAGCATATCCTTTTCATGCACCTTTACTGCGGCGACAACACCCTCCAGTCCGTGACTGAGCGCATCAATGCCGCACGCCGCCGTCACTGTCCTCGGTGCCTTCATCGTCAGCTCGCTGTCAAGAATGACATGGACGATATTCAGTCCGATCACGACCGTCGAGCCCTTTGCACCCTTATCGGATTTCGTAACGACAGCACCGACTGTGATTTCCGCTCCCGTACCTGCGGTACTTGGAATGGAGATCATCGGCACGGACTTGCCGCGCACATAAAGGAATTTATGTAAAAGGGACTTCACCCTGCGGCGGTGCAGCCGGAGACCGGACGCGATCATTTTGGAGGCATCCAGCACTGAGCCGCCGCCAAGTGCGATGAAACAGTCTGCATTACAGGCGATGGCGGCAGTGCGTCCTGCTTCCACAATTTCAGTGTTAGGCTCGGATGCAATATCGTAAAATACTGTGCAGCAGATATTTTTCTCTTCCAAGGAACGGACGATCATCTCATGATAGCCGAGACAATACAGTGTCCGATCCGTCACAAGCAGACAGCTCTGATAGCCCTTCACCTTGCAGATCATTCCCGCATGTTGCCTTGATTGAAATCCCTCCGTCACCTCCGGACGCGGCTTCGGCACCGCTTTAATGACCACGCCCGGCATTCTTCTGATTGTTTTTCTGAGCAGATAGGACGCCATTTGAATTCTCCTCCGTTGCTGCATAATATCATCTTATATTATATCCGATATTCTTGTAATTGCAAAGGAACGACCAAAAAATTTTGTCCGGCTTCTCACAGAACGGCACCGATCCCGCAGGGATATCACGGTCACGGATAGCATCGCATTTCCTGTAGCGAAATCGTTCCATTTTTTTCTCACGAGTCCGCGATGCAGGCATCCACGATGGCTGCAAAATTCGTTGCCATCGCAGTCAGCACAGTTGGAACGAAGTATTCTCCGTATTTGCGGATGATCAGCGTTTTCGTTCGCTTCATTTGTTTTTCCCCTGTGTTCGTCGTTTTTTCTTCAGATCTCGTCTCCGTCAAAGTAGTTCATAGTCAGCAGAGCACGGATCACGCGTTCCAGATATTCCTCCGAAGGCAGTGGCCACGAGAAGCCGAGACGGTAGAGCACATTAGCCGTGAATTTATTGTCTGTCTCCACACCATGCAGATCCGGACGGTCGTTCGTCAAAAGACCCTGCAGCTTGGCATTGACGCGCGGATCGCCGAGCATCCGGTAATAATCGTCGTAATACTCCTCGTCAGGAACCGGTGTGATCTTAACGCCGCAGCGGTTCGCGGCGGCGATCAACTGCCATTCGTCGATGATGAAGCGGCTGTCCGCGTTGAAGGCGGTAAAGATGTCGTTCGTTCCTGCCAGCAGCACAAGTGCCTTTGCCGTCATATCGACGGAGGATAGGCTCATCGGGTCGGTAGCATGACTGATCGGCGACTTTCCGATCGTCGCAAATCCGCGGATCGCATTCAGGAAGGCGTTTGTATTAAAGTTGATCTGGAACTCGCCGTCGCTGTGCCGTCCCATCAGGTTGCCGACACGGATGATCTTTCCGCGCAAACCGTTCTTCACAGCCTCAAGCAGCTTTAGTTCGGCGTGATACTTGGAGATGCCGTACTTGTTGCCCATGTCGTCGATCACGAAAAGCTTGCTTTCGCAGGCCTTGATGCGGCGTTTCCATGTTTCCTCTGTGTGGACGCCGGGAATCGAGATCGTAGAGACCTGTATCATTCTGGCATCCTTTTCCTTCGCGACCGCGATCATATTTTCCGTTCCGCGGACATTGATGCGTTCCAGAATGTTGTCTGCGGCATAATGCTTCACACAGGCAGCACAGTTTATGACGGTGTCAATGTGAACATCCTTCAGAATGTTAATCAGGTTGCCGTCGGTGACATCCGCCTCAATGATCCGGATGCGCTTTTCAAGTGCATCTTCCATCAGATCGTTGAAATAATAGAAGAGCATGCTTCTGAGCCGTTTCGCGGCAGATGAGAAGCTTCCGCGCCGGATGAGGCAAATGATGTTACCCTCCTCGTTTTCGATCAGTTCACGAAGCACATGGATGCCAAGGAAACCAACCGCGCCTGTAAGAAGCACATCGCCAAGAGGCTCGCGTCTAACCTGATCGGCATATTCGAGGGTGTTGTACTGCAGCTGTTCAGGGTAATCCGACTTGATCTCGAAGTCTTCATCTACAGCACTCACATCGGACTGTTTCGCAGAAAGACCGTTGCTTTGACTCAAGATGTAATCTGCCAGAAGCTCCGGAGTGGGATTCTCAAAAATGTCCTGATATTCCACTTTCAGACCCTTTGACATGAGCTGCATGGTGACCTTGGATGCCGAGAGCGAGGTTCCGCCCATTTCAAAGAAATTGTCGTCCGCGTAAAATTCATCCAACGAAAGGACATTCGCGAAAAGCTCGCAGAGCTGCTGCTCGACGGACTTTCGGGGCGCTCTTTTGCCGGTGCGCTTCTTTTCACGCGCGACCATGGGCAGTGCCTTCTTGTCGATTTTTCCGCTCGGGGTGACGGGCATGGCTTCAAGCTGCATCAGAACGTCGGGGAC
>PITX01000148.1 GCA_017577345.1 Clostridiales bacterium | reverse complement strand
GCTACGGACTGGGCGTGTTGCCGCTTGCGGAGGTGCTGTCGGAGGAGGGAATTACGCATTTTTGCGTCACGGATGTCAAAGAGGCGGAAATACTTCGCGACAACAACTTCACAGAGGAAAAGATCCTGATGCTGCGCTCGGTTTCCGACCGCAGGGAGATTAACCGTCTGCTCGACCTGAGAGTTATCCTGACCGTCGGAAGCGAGGAAACGGCGCATCTGGTTGACCAAATCGCGGCGGAGCGTGCCGATGTGGCAGAGGTACATCTGAAAATCGACACGGGCATGGGACGCTACGGCTTTCTGCCCGAGCAGACCGAGCAAATCATCGCCCTCTACGGCGAAATGAAGCATCTGGCGATCAGCGGTATTTTTACGCACTTCAACTGCGCATTCAATAACGAAAAGCTGACGCGGCAGGAGTTCGCGGCGTTCATGGGCGTGGTCGATGCGATCCGTGCCGCAGGGCAGGAGACGGGTACGGTACATTGCTGTAATTCTGCGGCATTCCTGAAATACCCGGAAATGCACTGCGACGGTGTGCGTCTCGGTTCAGCACTGCTGGGAAGAATTGCGTTCCGCACCAAGCTGCATCCCGTCGGCTATGTAGAAACGCAGATCGACGAGCTTCGCACCCTGCAGAAAGGACACACCACCGGCTACAGCGCACTGTGGAAAGCAAAAAAAGAGACGCGGGTTGCCATCGTGCCGATCGGCTGGTATCATGGCTTCCGTGTATCCTGCCTGCCGGAGCTCGGCAGAAAGCGGGACTGCCTGCGTGCATCGCTGTCGGCACTGCGGCAGATACTGCACAGACAGAAGGCAACCGTGGAGATCGGCGGCAAGCAATGCCCGGTTGTCGGCGCAGTCGGTATGCTCCACTGCGCAGTGGATGTCAGCCGTGTGGACTGCTGCTGCGGTGACAAGGTGACGGTGCAGCTCAATCCCCTGCATGTCAAGGGTATGCCGACTGTTTTCCGCGCGTGATTTTGTAAATAACCGTGTTACGGTAAAATATTTGGAGGGAATATTATGTATTACAGAGACATGGGCATCATTTTCGGCATCCTCGGCGTTATCCTGTTCTTTGTCATCGCATGGGCAATCGTCAATTACATTCTGCGCTCTCTTTCCTATTATACGGTGGCAAAGCGTCGCGGTGCACCCAATCCCGGTCTGGCATGGGTTCCGATCGTATGGGTTTGGACACAGGGAGGTATTTGCGATCAGTATGACGCCACTCGCGGAATCAAGAGAAAATGGCGTGTTGTCCTTCTGACACTGAGCATTATTGCCGCGGCAGGTATTCTTATCGGTTTTATTCTGATGATTGCCCAGGCGGCAAGCACGGCAGCATCCTATTATCGCTATTATAATGATTTTGAAGCTATGAGCGGTATGATGGGAGCTTTCGGAGATGCCATTATGCTGCTTTCTCTGGCAGGTGCTGCCGGAGGGGCGCTGGTCGTCTGTCAAATGATCTGCCAGTTCAAGTTCTTTGAATCCTGCCGCCCGAATGACGCGGTAAAGTTCCTGCTGCTGTCCATTTTGGTGCCGTTTGCACAGCCGATTTGCCTGATGTGCTGCAGAAACTACGATCTTGGTATGCCGCAGCCGCAGCCCTATTTTGCACCGCAGCCTGCACCGCAGATGTATCCTCAGCAGCCGCCTGCAAATGACGATCATCTGCCGCCTCCCTACAATCCGTATCAATAAAATAACATCGGGGCTGCCGAAAAAATGCGGCAGCCCCGATTTTCTATGTTCCGAAATAACTGAAATGCATATAATCGACCGTGCTCGACCAGATACCCTGCGAGAAGCCGTATTTCTTGAAGATCTGCGCGACCTCGCCGTCCAGCGGGATGGAGTAGGGATCTTCACCCGGCTTCCAGTAGTATCCGACCTGTTCTCCTGTCTTGGAATTATAGTAGTAATTCTCATTGGGATTGATGTCGATGGCGGTGCCGATTGTATGCTCCGACCGCCCGCCATGGCTGAAGCCGCCGAGATAGTGTATCGGGAATTTTTCCTCGCCTTCGTAGATTTCTCTGAAAATCTGCACTACCGTTGCAGCAATATTCTTATGCACCTGAATTGTAAAGTACCGCGTATATTTCTCACCGCTGCCGTTCAAATCCCAGACCTGAAGCTTGACATCCACCATATCCTGCGCCGCAAGCAGATAATCTGCGTCATTGTAATATCCGTCGGCACCCGCATAGTAGGATTTTGGGTCGCTGACGACCTCGCCGAACAGACGCTGACATTTTTCTTCCTTTGTCTCATCGGCGCGTGCATACTCTTCCTTACAACTCACGGTACATTCCGCGTGCAGCCCGTTTGGCGTGTATACAGAGATGATGCTTGAGCCTACTCCGGTGCATTTCACAAACCCGTTAGAATCAACAGACATGATTTCCTGCTGAGAGCTTCTCCACACAAGGTCACAGAACATCGCCTGTTCCGGCAGAATTGTCGGTTTAAGCTGCAGCGTTTCGCCGATCTTGACAGAATATGAATCAGCGGAAAAGGAGATATGCGTCGGATAGGTAACGGTATCTCCGTTGCGCATCATGGCGTCATATATTCTGCAAAATACCGCCGCACATTCTGCACGGGTCGATGTTTTCGCAGGCAAAAAGGAAACGGCACCGTCTGCGTTGGGCAGACCGTTCATAATGCCCATCTGCCGCAAAACATTCACAGGTTCCTTCGCCCAGCCCGAAATCTGCGCCTCATCCGCAAAGGAATCCGGTATCACCGCATCCTGCGGAGCTTGCAGCTCATGCCGCATATGCTGAATGTAAAAAGCGATCAGCTTTGCCATCTGCTCTCTGGTGATCGGTGCATCCGGCAGAAAAGAGGTCGGAGACACTCCGTCTGCAATACCGTTGCACACAGCCCAACTGATGTAGGGCGCATAGTACTGCGTCGGGGAAACATCGTCAAAAAATTGCGGCGCAGCCTCGCTGTCCCAGAAAGCAAGATCAATACTCTCCAGTCTGCCGAGCACGGTAATAAACATCCCGCGCGTCATCGTGCCCTCGGGCTCAAACGCCGTGTCACTGATGCCGTTGAACATCTTTAGATAGGTAGCCTGCTCTATGTAATCCTTTGCCCAATGAGAAGAAATATCTTCAAATTCGACTGCCCGTACCGTCGGTATGGCGGCAAGGAGCATTAGCAGGGCAAGCAGCGAAGAAATCAGGCGGTTCTTCATGCAAAACATCCTTTCATGTCGAATGGTTTTTTTCTCATATTTTATCGAAAATGCGGAAAAATTTCAAGTGGTGTGATTTGACAGCAAAAAGGCAGAAAAAACTCAAAAAAGGGCAAAAAAGTTCTTGACAGAGGAAAGGGGGTATGATAATATATTGAAGCTGTCGCGCGAAGGACGAAAGGACGGAGCGCAATGGCGGTGTACCTTGTAAATTAAACAACGAGAAACATGAAAACACCTTGGACAATTTTGAAAAGACAAAGTTGTTCTTGAGACATGTCAAATGAATGAGATGCAAGAACAGCCAACGAAAATTCTTGAGTAAAGCTAAGAGCGAACTTATGAATTGATTTTACCGGACTGAAAGGTTCGATAAGATACCAATCATAGAGAGTTTGATCCTGGCTCAGGACGAACGCTGGCGGCGTGCCTAACACATGCAAGTCGAACGAAGCTCCTTGAAGTGCGACTTCGGTCAAACAGAGAGGAAGACGTAGGGGCGAACGGGTGAGTAACGAGTGAGGAACCTTCCTTTCAGTGGGGGACAACAGTTGGGAACGACTGCTAATACCGCATAACATACGGAGACCGCATGATTTCCGTATCAAAGATTTATTGCTGAAAGATGGCCTCGCGTCTGATTAGATAGTTGGTGAGGTAACGGCCCACCAAGTCGACGATCAGTAGCCGGACTGAGAGGTTGAACGGCCACATTGGGACTGAGATACGGCCCAGACTCC
>PITX01000147.1 GCA_017577345.1 Clostridiales bacterium | reverse complement strand
GTGTGGACATCCGCGCTCTTTCGATAGCCGATACGACGGATTTCGGCATTCTCCGTATGCTCGTAAGCGATGTCAAAGCCGCAAAAAAGGCACTTTCCGATCAGCATTGCATCGTCAGCGTCAACGATGTTGTCATCGTTGCGGTTCCCGATGTGCCCGGCGGTCTTGCCGGTGTTCTGGAGCTGATGGCGGAGGATCAGATAGATATTGAATATATGTATTCTCTCTTCGACAGGGGAAAAACGGACGCATATATGGTCTTCCGTGTTTCAGACGAAAGACGGTTGATTTCCTTACTTGAAAAGTATGGTATGCATATCATTCCTCCCGAAGAAATCGGTCTGAAAGATTGATTTTATTTAAGCCGGTGGCTCGTCAAGAACCACCGGCTTATTGATTACTTCATGTTGCGCTCGTAGGATTCGATCATCTTCTTGACCATCTGGCCGCCGACGCTGCCTGCCTCACGGGAGGTCAGATCGCCGTTGTAACCGTTCTTCAGGTTAACGCCAACCTCGTTCGCAGCTTCCATCTTGAACTTGTCCATTGCTTCGCGTGCTTCCGGAATGTTGATCTGGTTGTTGTTTTTCATTATTGTCATCTCCTTTTTGCAATCTGAGTCATCAAATTCTTTTGATGACCTCAATCGTAGTTTCACCGTTATTTTTTCGATTATTGATGACAAATTTTGATTCAAATGGCTGAAAATTAAAGCTGACTTCTCCATTTTTGGGAAGTCAGCTCAGCGTGTCGAAAAACCCTTTTCGACACGCTGACGGGCTGTCAAAAAGTTCGGAAGACAAGCAACTCCCATCCGTCGGCGTACATAGGTACGGTAGGATGGGAGTTGCGCTGTAAGTCAAAATCCTTGTGAAACAAGCATTTTGGGGAACAAAATGTTTGAAAAAGCTTTCAATACGGAGTGTTATATAATTATCATTTTATACCAAAAAAGTTTGACTGATTTTGACGGTTACGGACTTTTTTGACAGTCTGAGCTGACTTCTCCATTTTTGGGAAGTCAGCTTAAAATATTATTCGTCTAAATAGCGGCAGGCGTTCAATGCAGCGGCGGCACCGTCTGCGATCGCCGTAGCGACCTGACGGTAGGTTTTCGTCCGGCAGTCGCCTGCAACAAAAACACCGGGCGTTCCGGTCATACAGTGCTCATCTGCTTCGATATAGCCCTGCCCGCTGATGCTCGCGACCTTCCGGTATGCGCCGTTTTCCGGCACAGTGCCGATGGCAAGGAAGATGCCGTCAACCTCCAGTCGGGAATCTTCATTGGTCTCTGTGTTCTTCAGGCAGATCGCTTTCAGGCTCCGCTCGCCCTCATAGGCAGTGACCACTGTGGAGTAGATCACTTCAATATTGTCCTTTGCCTCAACTGCCTGAATCATTTTCGCCTCGCCGGTGAGGAAGGCAAGATTCTGTACGACAGTGACCTTGCTGCAAACCTCGGACAGCAGCAGGATCTCCTGTAGGGCGGTATTGCCGCCGCCGATGACTGCAACATGCTGTCCCTTGTAGAACGCACCGTCGCAGACGGCACAGAAGGAAATGCCGTTGCCGATCAACTCTTCCTCGTTGGGAAGATGCAAGCGGCGGTGACGCGCACCGGCGGCAATGATAACGGACTTAGCCTCATAAGAGCCTGCTTCACCGACCACGGTTTTCACTTCACCGTCCATAACTTCGGTCACGGTGTCCATGTCGATCTCCGCGCCGAGTGCAAGTGCTTGCTCCAGCATCTTCTGTGCCAGCTCGTTTCCGCTGATCTCTTGAAAGCCCGGATAGTTTTCCAGCTTCGGAGAGTAAGTGACCTGACCGCCAAAGGTGTCTTTTTCGAGCACAAGGACGGATTTTCCTGCACGCCGTGCGTAAATTGCCGCGGTCAGACCCGCGGGGCCTGCACCGACGATAATGATATCATACATATGAAACCTCTTAAGCGTTATTTGCCTCGGCAAAAGCACGGATATTGGACGGATTTTCAATGCGGTTGACTTCCTTGTCACCGTCCAGAACCAAGAGGGTCGGTGCCTGACGCACGCCGTATTTTCTTGCTTCATCGGGCGTTTCGTCGACAACGACTGTCTCATAGCTGATGCCTGCGTCTGCAAGGAATTTCTTTGCCATGACGCATTTCGGGCATGTACTTGTGGTAAAGAGCACCAGTCTGCCCTCTGCACACTTCGCGGCCGCAGGAGCAGCCTCCGTCTTTACGGCATCCGTCGCAGTGCCGAAGCGGTTTTTCATGGAATCAGCAATGTTGTATTCTCTGCGATCCTTGAATTCCTGCGCCTTGCCGTCGTTGAAGTTCTGCACAGGACGGTAATAGCCGGTAATACGGCTGTAGACCTCGGTCGGCTTGCCGCAGATCGGGCAGGTGTACTGTTCTCCGGTGAGATAGCCGTGCTCGCGGCAGACGGAATAGGTCGGAGAGAGGGTATAATACGGCAGACGGTAGTTCTCGGAGATCTTGCGCACCAGTGCCGCGGCACTGCGCCAGTCAGGCAGCTTTTCGCCGAGGAAGGCATGGAAAACTGTGCCGGAGGTATAGAGCGTCTGCAGCTCATCCTGCACATCCAGTGCGGAGAAAATGTCTTCGGTGTAGCCGACAGGCAGGTGAGAGGAATTGGTGTAGTACGGGGTGCCGTTCTCGTTGGCAGTAATGATGTCGGGGTAGTCCTTCTTGTCGTGCTTTGCAAGACGGTAGGTGGTGGACTCAGCCGGTGTCGCTTCGAGGTTGTACAGATCGCCGTACTTCTCCTGATAGTCGGACAGGCGGTTGCGCATGTGGTTGAGGACTTCCTTCGTGAATTCCTGCGTCTCCTTATGGGTCATGTCCTTGCGCAGCCATTTTGCGTTCAGGCCAACCTCGTTCATGCCGATCAGGCCGAGGGTGGAGAAGTGGTTTTCAAAGGTGCCGAGGTAGCGCTTGGTATAGGGATAAAGACCTTCGTCCATCAGACGGGTAATAACGCCGCGCTTGATCTTCAGGGAACGGGCGGCAATGTCCATCAGATGATCCAGACGCTTGTAGAACTCCTCCGGTGTTTCGGAGAGGTACGCGATCTTCGGCATATTGATCGTGACGACACCGACAGAGCCGGTGGATTCGCCGCTGCCGAAGAAGCCGCCGGACTTCTTGCGAAGCTCACGCAGGTCAAGACGCAGACGGCAGCACATGGAGCGCACATCGCTCGGCTGCATATCGCTGTTGACATAGTTGGAGAAATAGGGAGTGCCGTACTTTGCCGTCATCTCAAAGAGGAGCTTGTTGTTTTCGGTCTCGGACCAGTCAAAGTCCTTCGTGATCGAATAGGTGGGGATCGGATACTGGAAGCCGCGTCCGTTTGCATCGCCCTCGATCATGACTTCAATGAAGGCACGGTTGACCATGTCCATCTCGGCTTTGCAGTCCTTATACTTGAAAGGCATTTCCTTGCCGCCGACGATCGCGGGCAGCTCTGCCATGTCATCGGGAACGGTCCAGTCAAGCGTCACATTGGAGAACGGTGCCTGCGTACCCCATCTGGACGGAGTGTTCACGCCGTAGACAAAGGATTCAACGCACTTTTTCACCTGGTCATAGGAGAGATTGTCCACCTTGACAAACGGAGCAAGATAGGTGTCAAAGGAGGAGAACGCCTGTGCGCCTGCCCATTCATTCTGCATGATGCCGAGGAAGTTGACCATCTGATTGCACAGGGACGCAAGATGCTTTGCCGGCGCAGAGGTGATCTTGCCGGGTACACCGCCGAGGCCTTCCTGGATCAGCTGGCGCAGAGACCAGCCGGCACAGTAGCCGGTCAGCATGGACATATCGTGAATGTGCAGATCGCAGTTTTTATGCGCGTTTGCGATCTCATCATCGTAGATTTCGCTCAGCCAGTAGTTGGCGGTGATCGCGCCGGAGTTGGATAAAATCAGACCGCCGACCGAATAGGTGACGGTGGAATTTTCTTTCACACGCCAGTCCTGTAC
>PITX01000146.1 GCA_017577345.1 Clostridiales bacterium | reverse complement strand
TCCCTGCATCAAGCATCACGCCGTCGTACACAAGAGAAAGGGACTCGTCATCCATTCGCGCCGTAATTCCCTTGAGGGCATCGGGTGCAAGGACTTGCGCCTCGATCTTCTCCCCGTCCTTTTCCAGGGACAGTGCAAAATGAAGTGTTTCCGTCTCTCGCGGAATATCCACCTTTATCTCCGCCGTGTAGCCTTGCAGTACACCGTACAGCTCCTGCAGCTGCGCGGTGCGGTCATACCCCTTTGCACCGCAGCCGGATAGCAGCAGCGCAAGCGCTGTGACAGAAAGCAATATTTTTTTCAAATCGGCTCCTCCTTCGCTCATTTCTCCTATGATATATGCTGGAAAAGCCGACCTATGTACACAATACGTCCGAAAGAACGCTCTGTCCATGGAAAAAACTGGGCAGGAACGATTGCATCCATCATTCCTGTCCAGTCTGGCGTTATATCGTGTGTTCCGCTTCCTGTATGCTGCCGCTATGTACCAGCTTGTAAAGCTCCTCAGCGGCAAGACGCGTCTTGGCAACCACATCGCCGCCGTCTTTCGGGAAACAGTAGTAAAGTGCTTTCTTATCGCCGATGCAGATCATATCACCAAGCTCATACCAGAAGTAGTCGGAATAGAGTCCGTACGATGCCGTCGGTTTCTGCGAATACTCCAGTCTTCCCTCGCAGCCGGTGAGTCGGAAGCCATCCCTGTCGTGATGCAGCACGCCTTCCCCCACACGATAGATACACTTCCTGTCCACCATCATGCAGATATCCACCGCAGCGGTAAGATCATACGTTCCGTTAAGCAGCTCCTCGCGCACGCATTCGCGCTCCCAACGATACCAGTCCGGGACATGCGAAAACTCCGTCTCGCCGTCCAGTGCGCACAGACAGCCGTATTCGGTCAATTCGTACGCTTTGCCGCATTCATCGCACTTTACCGTCGCTCCGCTGCTGTGCATTTTTCCTTCGGTGCCGCAATGCGGGCACTTGTACAGCACGCGATTGAGTCCCTCGGCGCGGAACGGCTCGTCAATTCGGATGTTCTGCTCCTGCTGCCAGCGGAAGTTGTCAAAATCGAAATACCCGGAAAGCCGCTCATTGATCTCCTGCGGACTCAATGCCTTGACCTCCTCGGCAGAGAGCGCATATTCCATGTCCGCCGAGACCTTCACCTTACGCAGCCGCAAGCCGTTATAGAGCGGATCGCGGGCAAAGGCACCGTAGGTACGGATCATCACGACCGGCACACCGAGCATCTTCACACATTTTCCGATCGTGTCCGGCAGCGGTGTTGCCGTACCGTCAAAGGTGTAGCTCGCCTCCGGATACATCAGAATCGAACTTTTCAAGGTGCGCACGGCATAGAGCATATCGCGCACAAGCGTAGAGTCCGAACAGAACTTGCATGTCGGAATGCAGCCGAGATTCCGCATCAGCCATTCCTTGCCGACAAAACCGTCCGACGTGCAGACAATATTGAACGGGCGCGGATAGAGCACCGTTGCAGCGATCTTGAGGTCAATAAAGCTGGAGTGATTCATCAGAATCAGGCACGGCTCGTTCTCCCCCAGCTTCTCCATGCCGAGCTTACGGCAGGTGAACTGCGTTGCGCGGAGATCACCGGCCGATAAAACCCTGAGCAGGGTGCGAAACAGCATACCGGGCTTTTTCGGCTTATTGTGCTTCTGCTCCGGCAGGGCAAGCACATCTTCATAGTTCATCACAGCGGTTTTGATCTTCATAAAAACTCCATATCATCAGCTTTTTTGTTGTTTGTATTGTACCACATCGCAGAGGGCTTCACAAGCACATTATTAAGATGGATTATCCGACGGTCGTTTCCCCACATCAAACGCCCCACAAGCCAATATGTAAATATCTATTCACTCATAAACGAATTTTTTCTTGAATATCCATTCGCATATTTCCGTTTAATAATTGTGTTGAATTGTACGCTTTGTCCAATAGATCCTCTATTTTTCGCCATATTTTATACATTTCTATGCTTGACGAATCCTTTTGTTTGTATTATTATCCATTCATGCTTGAAAGTGCTTCATACCGGTCGATCAAAAAGCACAATATATTTATACAATATTTTTGGAGGAAAATAAAATGAAAAAGTTTCTTGCACTGATGCTCGCCATGATTATGGCACTCTCTCTTGTCGCCTGCGGCGGCAGCGAAACCGCTGATGAAACCGACACTCAGGACGAGGGCGGCATTGTTACCGTCACGCCCGGTAAACTGACCGTTGCCACTTCCCCCGACTTTGCTCCTTATGAATTCTACGCCATCGACGACGCCGGCACTCCTCAGCTCGCCGGTTTTGATATGGCACTTGCCCAGTACATTGCCGATTACCTCGGTCTTGAGCTTGAGGTCGTCCCCATGGACTTCGACGGAACGATCATGGAGCTTGCCAACAAGGCCGTTGACCTCGGTATGGCCGGCTATTCTCCCGATCCCGAGCGTGAGGATTCCATGGACTTCTCCGAAATTTACTACGCCGGCGGTCAGTCCTTCGTTTGCGTTCAGGGCAACAAGGATCAGTTTGCCACTCTCGAGGACACCAACAAGGCTGAATACCAGATCGGCGCTCAGATCGGTTCCATCCAGGTGAAGCTTGCAAACGAAAACTCCCCCGAAGCCGACATCGTTGAGCTGACCAAGGTCACCGACATTATTGCCGAGCTGCTTGCCGGCACGCTCGACGGCGCTTATATTGAGACTGCCGTGGCTGAGAGCTACGCCAAGAACTACCCCGAGCTGTGCGTGGTACTCCCCGTTCCGTATGATGCCGAGGGCTCTGTCGTTGGTGTCAGCAAGGGCAACGCCGAGCTGCTTGCCGGCGTAAACGAAGCCATCGCCGCCGCTCTTTCTGACGGCTCCATGGATCAGTTTGTTGCCGAAGCAAACGAGGCCGCTTCCGGCGAGATCATCGAAGGCCTGGTCGGCTGATCTTCCACGGCAAAAAAGAACGAATTGACAGCGGATTCCTCCCCGTCCTCCGCGGCAGGGAGGAATCCGTCGGATTTGAGCAAAAGATAGCAGGGAGAATCACAGATGTTTACAAAAATCGGTTTTGAGAAAACCTGGCAATACATTGATCTTTTTAAGCAGGGTCTGATCTGCACGGTGTCGCTTTCCGCGCTGACCGTGTTCTTCGGATTCTTTTTGGCGCTGCTGCTGGCGGTAATGCGCATGTCCGACATCAACGTTTACCGTCTGCTGCCGCGTGAAACGCAATGGTCGCTGCGTCTGAAGGGCGGCGTTTTCTACGCTCTTTCCCGTTTCAATCCCGTCAGCTTTATCGCCTCAGTCTATGTCGAAGTGTTCCGCGCCACCCCGATGCTGGTTCAGCTGTTTATCATTTACTATGTGGTATTTGCGCCTGTCAGCCTGCCGACATTCAAGCTCTTCGGCTTTATCCGCTTTGAGCGTTTTCTGCCCGGCGTTGTGGCGCTGGCAATGAATTCCGGCGCGTATCTGTGCGAAATTATTCGCGCAGGCATCCAGTCGATCGACGGCGGACAAGCTGAGGCAGCGCGTTCCCTCGGCATGAATCCGATGCAGAATATGCGTTTTGTCATCTTGCCGCAGGCAATCAAGAACATTCTCCCTGCCATTGCAAATGAGTTTGTTACCATTATCAAGGAATCGTCCATCTGCTACACGATCGGCGTGCAGGAAATTATGTATGCTGTCGCCTCTACCAAGGGCGCAATCTATCGTATTGGTGAACCGCTCATCATTGCGACCTGCGTCTACTTCTGCCTTACGTTCCCGACCAGCAAGATCATTGCCTACTTCGAGAAAAAGATGAGCGTCGGGGATCACCGCAACAGCGGCGACAACGTCCGTACACGCAAGCGGAAGTCCGGCTTTGCAGGACAAGGGGCGCAGTCTGCCCCCATGTATGAGGAGGTGGCAAAATGAGTGAGACGCTGATCAAGGTCAAAGACCTCAAAAAATACTATAACAGGGGCGCGATCAAGGCGCTCGACGGTATCTCCGTTGACATCAACTGCGGTGACGTAATGGTCG
>PITX01000145.1 GCA_017577345.1 Clostridiales bacterium | reverse complement strand
GATTACAACGGCGTCAATAAATCCGCAAAGCACGGCGCACCCGTGATCGCGGTCAATACCACCGCCGGTACCGGCTCGGAATGTACCCGCGCCTATGTCGTGACGGATGAGGATACCAAATCCAAGATGCTGATGGTCGATACCAACTGTCTGGCGCATCTGGCACTGGATGACCCGATGCTGATGGTGGGTATGCCGCCCTCTCTGACGGCTGCGACCGGCATTGACGCACTGACGCACGCGATCGAGTCCTACATCTGTAATATCCACACGCCGTATACCGATGCGTTGGCACTGGAAGCGATCCGGCTGGTCAGCAAGGCTCTGCGCGATGCGGTGCGCGACGGCTCGGATATGGAGGCCAGAACCGATATGTGCTGGGCGGAATACATGGCGGGTCTGTCCTTTTCCAATGCGGGACTGGGACTGGTACACGGCATTGCACATCAGCTCGGCGGATTCTATAATATTCCGCACGGTCTTGCCAATGCGATCATGCTGCCGCGTGTGCTGGAATATAACCGCCCGTACTGCATGGGACGGCTTGCCTCCGTAGCGCAGGCAATGGGAGAAAAGGTCGATAATCTCTCCGTCGATGCCGCATCGAAGAAGGCAATCGAGGCAGTGCGGAAGCTCTGCGCGGATGTGAAGATCCCGCCGCTGTGCGAGACGAAGTTCCGCATGGAGGACATTGACACTTTGGCGAAGAATGCGCTGCTTGATACGGCGACACGAACCAATATTGTCCGTCCGACGGTGGACGATGTAAAAACGATTTTAGCAAAGACCTACTATGAAGGAATTGTAATGAAGAAGGTGAACGCGAATGGATAAGGCGAGCGTACAAAGACCGGTGCAGCTTGCGGTTTCCGAGCAGGTATTCCGCAAAACGGGAAGAATTTTCGTTCCGGTGGCATCATCGGCAAGGCACATCCATTTATGCCGCGCCGATGTAGAGCGACTGTTTGGTGCAGGCTATCAGCTTCAGAAATTCCGCGACCTTTCGCAGCCGGGTCAGTTTGCCTGCAAGGAGCAGGTGACGGTCGTCGGTCCGAAGGGCAGGTTGGAGAAGGTGCGTGTTCTCGGTCCGGAGCGCAAGGCGACGCAGGTGGAGATCGCGTTTACCGATTCTTTTGCATTGGGCATCCGCCCGCCGGTACGAATGTCCGGCAAGACCGCCGGCACACCGGGCTGTCAGCTCATCGGTCCTGCGGGGCAGATCGACATTCCCGAGGGTGTGATCGTGGCGGCGCGGCACCTGCATCTTTCCGCGGCGCAGGCGGCACTGTTCGGTCTGCAGGACGGTCAGATCGTACGGCTTCGCAGTGAGGGCGACCGTGCGGTGGTGTATGAAAATGTCATTGTCCGCGCAGGCAGCGGTCACGATATGGAGGTACACATCGACACCGACGAGGCAAATGCGGTCGCCATGAGCGGCAGCACGATGATGGAAGTGCTGAAATAAGCCGCAAGAGGTTGTGTAAGAGATATGAATACAGAGCTTTTACACAAGTTAATAGAGCTGATCGTTGCGGAGGTCGTGCGCAGGGTCGCACGGCTGGAGCGGGAAAAGCAGCATCCGGAACAGGTTCTGGTGCTTCTGGCGGCACCGGTCGCGTATCCGAAGGAGCTGAAAGCCCTGCTGAAAACGCAGTTCGGTGAAGGCTATACCTTCCTCAGCTTCACGCAGCAGAGCGGTCTGCAGGAGGATGGCATGATTTTTGCCGACAGCCTCGGACAGTCGGAACTGCTTGCCCGCATCACGGCGGCAAAAACCGTCATTTTGGTCGGACCGCGGCTGGAGCTTCTGGGGCAGATCGCAAGGGGAGAGGACAAGGATTTCATTTCCTACCTGATCGTGCGCAGTGTGCTGTGGCGCAAGGATGTGCGGCTGTATCTGGACTTTGAGCCGCCGAGATTCAAGCGCAACACCTTCTTAGAGGGCGTTGCCTCCTCAATTGAGACGCTGCATCAGATGAATGTTGCCGTCTGCCCGTATTATACCGGTGATGCCGCCGCACGCATCGGCGCAACGCTGATCACCGAAGCGGATGTCCTTGCCGCGGCACAGACCAAGGACAAAACCATTACCGCCCGCGTGGGCGCGATCATTACACCGGCGGCGCGTGATGCGCTGATGAACGGCGAGGTCGCCGTGCAGTATGAAGGAGAAACGGTATGCAATTAGGAATCGTAAAGGGAACGGTCGTCAGCACCAACAAGGCGGAGAAGCTCTATGGGCTGAAGCTGCTGATCGTCAAGCCCATCGACATTGAGACCTGGCAGGAAAAGGGCGGACTGCTCGTCGCCATCGACGCCGTAGGTGCCGGTGAGGGCGAGGTCGTCATGCTGGTCGGCGGCAGTTCATCGCGTCAGACGAACATCACCGAAAACAAGCCGGTCGATCAGAGCATCGTTGCGATCATAGACCATGTGGATGTGAACGGCACAAGAATATTTGAAAAATTCAACAAAGAAAGTTGAGGATAGCGTATGGCATTGACAAAAGAACAGATCCGGCAGATCGCGGAACAGACCAAAAACAGCTTAGAGCGCGGCGGATGCTGCGTCAGCGGCGCGACACAGTGCCTGTTTGACGATGTAAACGACGCGATCGACACCGCGATCCGCGCCCAGCAGCGTCTGGCGGAAATGACGCTGGAGGATCGCAGCAAGCTGGTCGAGGCAATGCGCGTCTGCGCAAGGGAGCACGCGGAGGAGCTTGCGATCCTTGCACATGACGAGACCGGCTACGGCAAGGTACAGCACAAGATCGCAAAGAACCTGCTGGCTGCAAACAAGACCCCCGGTGTGGAAGACCTGCACCCGACCGCCTACAGCGGCGATGACGGACTGACGCTGGTCGAAACGGCACCCTACGGCGTCATCGGCTCAATCACCCCGTCCACCAACCCGACGGCGACGGTCATCAACAACTCCATCAGCATGATCGCGGCAGGCAACGCCGTGGTCTACAACCCCCATCCGGCGGCAAAGCGTGCCTCTCAGCGTGCGATGGAGCTACTGAATCAGGCGATCGTTGACGCAGGCGGCCCGAACGGGCTGATCACTGCGCCGAAGGAGCCGACGATGGAAACCTCGTCCGTCATCATGAGCCACAAGGCAATCAAGATGCTGGCAGTCACCGGCGGCGAAGCTGTCGTTGCGGTGGCAATGAAGTCCGGCAAGAAGTGCGTTGCCGCAGGCCCCGGCAATCCCCCTGTGATCGTCGATGAAACGGCGAACATCCCCGATGCCGCAAAGAAGATCGTAGACGGTGCGAGCTTTGAAAACAACATTCTCTGCGTTGCGGAGAAGGAGTGCTTCATGGTCAGTTCCATTGCTGATGAGCTCATGAGCCAGATGCAGCAAAACGGTGCTTTCCGCGTCTACGGCGAGGACATCGACAAGATCGTCCGCACCGTTCTGGTGCAGAAGGACGGCAAGTATGTCATCAACCGCAAGTTTGTCGGTCACGATGCGACCTACATCCTGCGCGAAAGCGGTGTGCAGTTCACCGGCGATCCCGTCCTCGTGATCGCAGAGGTCGACCGTTATCATCCGTTTGTCGAGGTCGAAATGCTGATGCCGGTGCTCGGCTGTGTCCGCGTTGCGAGCTTTGATGAGGCACTGGACGAGGCGTTCCGTGCAGAGCACGGATGTCAGCACTCTGCGTTGATCCACTCGACCAATGTCCACAATATGTCCCGTGCGGCAAGACGCATGAACACCACGATCTTTGTCAAGAACGCTCCTTCCTACTCCGGCCTGGGCTTCGGCGGCGAGGGCTACACTACGCTGACCATTGCCACGCCGACCGGCGAGGGTCTGACCAGCGCGAAGTGCTTCACACGCACAAGTCGCTACGTGCACAAGGGCGACGTCCGCATCAGCTGCGCCTATGGAGCTGAAGAAAGTCGTCTATGACGCCGGTATTCGCGGCGCAGGCGGCGCAGGCTTCCGGACCCATGTGAAGATCAACGGCAAGGCCGAGTAGGTCCTGGCGAACGGCGCGGAGTGCAAGCCGCTGCTCCGGGTGGATCAGCAGGTCATGCAGTAC
>PITX01000144.1 GCA_017577345.1 Clostridiales bacterium | reverse complement strand
CTTTTCGCGGAGCCATTCCACAGCCTTGTCCATATCGCCGTCGGTTTCCACGAGAGCCTTCTTGCAGTCCATCATACCGACATTGGTCATTTCACGCAGAGCCTTCACATCAGCAGCAGTAAATGCCATAGTAATTATCCTCCTAAAAATTATCTTTGGAAAATGCCCGTCGTTACGGCGGGCATTTATGTGTTTGGATTACTCCTCGACCGGAGCTTCCTCGACAGCTTCCTCGACAGCTTCCTCGACAGCTTCCTCAGCCTCTGCGGGAGCCTCTGTGAGAGCTTCGCCCTGACGGCCTTCCTGCACGGCATTTGCCATGGTAGCTACGATCAGGCGGATGGCGCGGATCGCGTCGTCGTTGCCGGGGATGACATAGTCGATCTCGTCCGGATCGCAGTTGGTGTCAACGATCGCAACGATGGGAATGTGCAGCTTGCGTGCTTCCGCGATCGCATTGCGTTCCTTGCGCGGGTCAACAATGAACAGAGCGCCGGGGAGCTTCTTCATGGACTTCACGCCGCCGAGATACTTCTCGAGCTTTTCGATCTCGCCTTCGAGCTTGATGACTTCCTTTTTGGGAAGCATTGCGAAGGTGCCGTCCTCCTGCATCTTGCGCAGCTGTGCCAGACGGTCGATACGGGTACGCATGGTCTTGAAGTTGGTCATCATGCCGCCGAGCCAGCGGGCATTGACGAAATACTGGTCAACGCGCTCCGCCTCTTCCTTGATGGCATCCTGTGCCTGCTTCTTGGTGCCGACAAACAGGATGTTCTCACCGTTGGCGGCGAGCTCGCGGATGAAGCTGTAAGCTTCCTCGATCTTCTTCACGGTCTTCTGCAGATCAATGATGTAGATGCCGTTGCGCTCCGTGTAAATGTAGGGAGCCATTTTGGGGTTCCATCTTCTGGTCTGGTGACCGAAATGGACGCCTGCCTCAAGCAGGGCTTTCATGGATACGACTGCCATTTGATTTTCTCCTTTTCGTTTGACCGCCATCCCGCTCATCTCCCCCGTCCACCGCATTGCGGCACTGGGACGGAAAATCCCGGAATGTGTGGTTTTAGGTGTCACGCGATTCGCGTGCCGTATTATTATATCCCGACAGCCGCCGCTTTGCAAGCATTTTTTTACAAAAATACAAGGTTTTTTCGCTAAAAAAACTCCCTTTTGGCTCTCGGGAGCCGACATTTGTCCAAATCTCCGTCCACCAGAATGATATCATCGCCGATTTGGCGGATATCGCACCAAGGAATGACAAATTCTTCATGCCGCCCGATCAGTCCGAAGCACTTACTCGGTCCGGGGACGATGATGGAAATAATTTTTCCGTTTTTGCAGTCCACCTCCACATCGCAAACAAACCCCAGGCGGCAGCCGTCGCAGATGTTGACGACCTCCTTGCATTTCAGTCCGGTAAAACGATTGTTCATGCGCTCCACCTCACAAATATTCTTGTTGCAGTATATGCAGGCGGCGCTGCCCGATATGCCGTTATCCCTATTGAAATGCAGGAAATTATCTGTTAGAATCAGGACATAGGAGGGGAACTATCTCAGTTTCCAGAAACAGCTTTAATCTCAGTTTCCAGAAACAGCTTTAACAGCTTGACGAAACTCACAGTTTTGTGTAGAATATAGTCTGTTCCCTGCACCGACAGTTCGGAACCATCCTGTCGTAAAACAAAACTAAGGAGCGATTTTCATGAAAGGTCATACCCTGCGCATCACACAGGCTGCCGCTATCGCAGCACTGTATTTCATCATCAATTTTCTGCAAAATCTTCTCTTACCGGGCAGTACCTCTCTCGCCATTCAGTTTCGCATTGCTGAGGCACTGTGCGTTTTTGCCCTGTTTACCCCTGCCGCGATTCCCGGACTCGGCATCGGCTGTCTGCTGTTCAATCTGATGAGTGCCGGCTCGCTTCCGCTGGATTTTCTGGTAGGTACCATCGCGACCCTGCTTTCTGCCCTGTTCATGTACCGGCAGCGGCAGGTAAAGCTCGGAAAGTACCCGTTGCTGTCCTTGCTGATGCCTGTTGTCTTTAACGGTCTTATCATCGGCTGGGAGCTGACCGTCTATCTGGAAAGCCCATTGCTTCTCAACATGCTGTATGTCGCCGCCGGAGAAGCCGCCGTGATGCTCGTGCTCGGCAGCGCACTGTATTTTGTTTCGGAGCGTCATGCAGGGCAGCTCTTCGGGAGGTGAACGCCTTGCGCATCCGTAAGCTTGCGCTGTGTGCGCTACTGACGGCGATCGCGCTGACCATCTTTGTGGTAGAGGCGCAGTTTCCCCTGCCTGTTCCCGTACCCGGTCTGAAGCTCGGGCTTTCCAATATCGTCACGCTGTTCGCGCTTGCCGCGTTCGGCTGGAGGGAAGCCCTTGCGATCGTCCTTGTGCGGATTTTCCTCGGCAATCTGATCACCGGACAGATGATGTCCCTGTTCTATTCCCTCGCAGGCGGTCTTTTGAGCTTCGCCTGTATGGCACTGTCCCTGCGGATTTTGAAGCAGGATCAGCTGTGGATCGCCGGCGTGCTTGGCGGCATCACCCACAACCTCGGGCAGATGGCAGTTGCCGTCGCCGTGACGCAGACACCCGCTCTTCTCGTATATCTCCCCGTCCTCTTGCTGTGCGGCATTGTGACCGGCACCTTGACCGGTCTTTCCGCGCAGCTGTTATATCAAAAACTCAGGAGGTTTTTCCCATGAAAAAAATGATTGCCTTACTTCTCTGCTGTGCTCTGATCGTCTGCCTGCTGGCAGCCTGCGGCACAGACGAAACCGTTCCCGACACTACCCGGGCTGAGGAAAGTGTCTCTGAAGTGACGGAGCTGACCCCCTCTGATATTGAAACCGAAGCACACGAGGAGCACGAGCATACCCATGTGAATTACAAGGGCCTTGTGACCGCAGACTATACTCTGGACGATGTCATCGCCGCTGAGGGCCGTGAGCCGGATTTCAGCTTTGACGCAGGCGGTACGACCTTCTACGCTTATAATAATGTCACACTGAACGACCTGACCTTTACGCAGGTGCAGTTCTCCTTCTCCGAAACGGGCAACCGGATCTCCTGCACCTACAGCGGCGAAGAAGATCAGGCTGCTGTTCTGGATCGTTTCCGTGCATCCATGACTGCGATCTACGGTGAGCCTTCCGCTTCCGGCAGCACATCGAGCTGGTACGACGGTCATACCTCCAATTATGTTATGCTCACAACGCTGAATGAAACCACCGTTCAGCTTGCTTTCTACATCCGCGAAGGAGCATAAAAATGACATTTCTTTCCCGCGCAATTCAATTGCTGCACCGCGGAGGCTATTCCTGCGTCCTGTGTGACAACGACCGCGTTCTGACCAGCAGGAAAAGCGGTATTGCGCCACTGTTGGAACGCATTGAGACAGGTGAAAGCCTCCGCAATATCTGCGCCGCTGATAAAATTATCGGCAAAGCTGCAGCCATGCTGCTGATTCTCGGCGGTGCAAGGGCGGTGCACGGAGATGTCATGTCCGTCGCCGCGAAAGAGCTGCTGGAGGCGAACGGCATTGAAGTCAGCTTCTGCACACTGACAGCACAAATCGTCAACCGCAAGGGAGACGGTCCGTGTCCGATGGAGCAGGCAGTCGCATCGCTGACCGACCCTGCCGATGCGCCGAAGGTGCTCCGCGCGGCACTGAACCGACTGCAAAGATAAAATATGGGGTTGTAGCAAAATTCGCAATTTTCACAATACTGTCATTTCGCAGGGGGGGACGATGACCTTGTCCCCCCTGCGAAAGAGAAATGGAATTGTCAAGAAATGCTTCATCCTCTGTCCCCCTTGTGAAAGAGAAACGCTTCATCCTTTGTCCCCCTTGTGAAAGAGAAACGCTTCATCCTTTGTCCCCCTTGCTAAAGGGGGTGGCACGGCGTAAGCCGTGACGGGGGATTTCATTTAGTAAATAAGTGATGTATTTTCTTATTCTGCGAATTGGAAAATGATCATAAATAAACGGAGAGAAAACCCCTCCACCGCTTCGCGGTCCCCCTCCCCTTAGCAGGGGAGGACAAAAGCGCGGCGC
>PITX01000015.1 GCA_017577345.1 Clostridiales bacterium | reverse complement strand
GCACGATTATAACGGAAAATCCAAAGCCTCCCTTTACACAAGGGAGCCTCCTTCTGTCCCCCCTTGCTAAAGGGGGTGGCACGGCGGCAGCCGTGACGGGGGATTTCATCAGTAAATAAGTGATGTATTTTCTAATTCTGCGACTTGGAAAATGATTATAATTTAACGAAGGCAAAACCCCTCCACCGCTTCGCGGTCCCCCTCCCCTTAGCAGGGGAGGACAAAAGCGCGGCGCACTTGAGGTTTTGAATAACAATGACATATTTGGCAATTTCAATCTCTATTTCGACAGTTACGGTCTTTCTTGACATATGATTTGCGCACCGATGCTTCGGCATCGGTGCGCAATCTTATCTTGTATGCAATTTCACAATTTTGCGACAGCCCCTTCTATTCATTTCGTTCCAGCCAGATCAGAAGGACGGCGATGTCAGCCGGGCTGACGCCGGAAATGCGGCTTGCCTGACCGACGGAATGGGGACGAATTTCCGAGAGCTTCTGCCGTGCCTCCAGCCGCAGACCGCCGATGGCGTTATAGTCCGTATCCGGCGGGAGCAGTCTGGCTTCCTCACGGGAAAATTCTTCGATCTGCTTTTCCTGACGGTGCAGATAGCCCTCATATTTTACACGGATTTCCACCTGCTGCGTTACCTCCGCAGGAAGGTCGGGACGGTCACGGTCAAATGGGGCAAGGCAGGCATAGTCCAGCTCCGGACGGCGCAGTAAATCGATCATTCTTGCCGCGCTGACCACTCTTGCAGAGCCGCGCTCGCGCAAAAATGCGTTGAGCTCCGGCGTAGCGGGCGTTCCCGTGGCATCCAGACGGCGCATTTCGCGCCTGACAGCATCGTACTTTGCCCTGACCTCGTCCAAATGCGCTTGCGGGATCAGCCCGATGCGCCAGCCGATCTCTGTCAACCGTTCATCGGCATTGTCCTGCCGGTGCAGGAGTCGGTATTCACTGCGCGAGGTCATGATGCGGTAGGGCTCCTCCGTGCCCTTAGTCACAAGGTCGTCGATCAGCGTGCCGATATACCCGTCGGAGCGGCGCAGGATCAGCGGCTCCTTCCCCAACAGCTTGAGCGCGGCATTGACACCTGCCACAAAGCCCTGTACCGCGGCTTCCTCATAGCCGGAGGAGCCGTTGAACTGCCCGGCACCGTAGAGGCCGGGCACTTTTTTTGTCTCCAGCGTTGCATACAGCTCGGTGGGGTCTACGCAGTCATATTCGATCGCGTAGGCGGGACGGAGCATCTCCGCGTGCTCCAGACCTGCTACGGTGTGCAGCATGGCAAGCTGTACATCCTCCGGCAGACTGGAGGAAAAGCCCTGCAGATACATCTCGTCCGTGTTCAGACCGCACGGCTCCAAAAAGAGCTGATGGCGCGGCTTTTCCGCAAAACGGACGACCTTCGTTTCAATACTCGGGCAGTAGCGCGGTCCGACGCCGGTGATCGAGCCGTCGTACAGGGGACTGCGTTTCAGATTTTCACGGATGATCTCGTGCGTCTTTTCGTTGGTATAGGTCAGATAGCACACCGCGCGGTTTTCAAGCGGCGTTTTGGTGGCGAAGGAGAACGGCTCCGGGGCTTCGTCACCGGGCTGCAGCTCCATTTTGGAAAAATCGACGCTTCTTGCATTGATGCGCGGCGGCGTACCGGTTTTGAAGCGGCGCAGACTCAAGCCCAGAGCGCGAAGGCTCTCCGTCAGCTCAGGTGCAGGGCGCATCCCGTCCGGACCGGAGGGAATGGAGCAGTCTCCCGTGATGCACCGGCTGTCAAGGTAGGTGCCGGCGGCAATGATACAGGCGCGGACACGATAGATCGCGCCAAGCTGCGTGACAACGCCGGACACCGCACCGTTTTCAGTCAGGATCTCGGTAACGGTCGCTTGCTTGAGATCGAGATTTTTCTCCCGTTCTAATATGTGCTTCATGTGCTCCTGGTAGCGGCGGCGGTCAGCCTGCGCACGCAGAGAGTGCACGGCGGGACCCTTGCCGCGGTTGAGCATACGGTACTGGATGCAGCAGGCATCTGCCGCCTTAGCCATCTCGCCGCCGAGCGCATCAAGCTCCCGCACCAGATGACCCTTGCCTGTGCCGCCGATAGCGGGATTGCAGGGCATATTGCCCACCGCATCGAGATTGATGGTAAAAACCGCGGTACGCAGTCCGAGCCTTGCAGCGGCAAGCCCTGCTTCAATGCCCGCATGACCTGCGCCGACAACGGCAATATCATATTCTCCTGCGAAGTATCGCATGATTCTCAGTTCCTTCTGTTTCTGATTACAGCGGCTGCTGCTTGATTTTTGCAAAACGCCTGGGATAGGAGGCGGGTGTTGGACAGACTTTTTTTATGACGATGACGCGGTGCGTAATGCCGTCAAGCTCATATTCCGCGATCCGTTCCACCGTGCCGCCCAGTGCGGAAAGCGCGTGCTTTGCCTCTGCCAGCTCCTCGTCGGCGGCAGCCGCTTTCATGGCAAGAAAATACCCGCCGACGCGCACAAAGGGAAGACACAGCTCCGCCAGCACATTCAGCCGCGCTACGGCGCGTGAGGTCGCAATGTCAAACTGCTCCCTTGCCTGATACTCCTCGGCGCGGGCGGCAACGCACTGCGCCTCTACGCCGAGCTTCTGCATCGTTTCGCGCAGCCAGCTGACACGCTTTTGCAGGCTATCGAGCAGGGTCAGACGGATGGACGGCTCTCCGAGCTTCATCGGAACACCGGGAAAGCCTGCGCCGCAGCCGACATCAATGACGGACTTGTTTTTGCAATCGACGACCTTTAACAGAGACAGACAGTCGGCAAAATGCAGCTTTGCCACCTTTTCCGGCTCTGTAATGGCAGTCAGGTTCATCACCCGGTTTTTTTCTAACAGCGCTTCGCCGAAGGCACAGAACATGTCGATCTGCTCCTGTGTCAGCGCAATTTCAAGCCGTTCACATTCGGCCATTAGTGTTCGTTTCATCCGTTTTTCTCCGTAAAAACCGTCACGGCAACGCCGCTGTCGTAAAACAGTGCATTCTTCGGCTGAAGCAGCACCCGATAACCCATATAGAAATCGCCGACAGAGCCGCCTAAATTGACTAATTGCAGAGCGATGGCAAGCCAAAACCATTGCTCCTTCAAAAAGACGGTCAGCAGACCAAAGAGAACACCGAAAAATACAACGGGGGCAAGACCAATGATCAGGTAGTCCCTGCGGCAGAAATATGCCTCACTGCCCGTAAAGAGCAAAAGTCCCTTTCTGCCGTAATGCGGACGGATGCCGGAAAACAGGCGCATGAACAGTCCGTGCGTCAGTTCGTGCAGGGCAAGCGCGGCAAGAATACAGACTGCAAGGATCAGCACCCAGAGAAAATAGGCATTCATCCCGCGCATGATGAGCGTAAGCAGGGCATCAAGCCCCTTCCACAGCCAGCCGACGGCAATGACCGCGACGCCGATAATAAAGGAAGCAATGTTCAGATTTCGATAGATACGCCGATCGGCGTACAGGTTTACATAATCTTTCTGCACATAGCCGTCCGGCAGGGTAAAACTGGTTTGCATATTGTCTCACTTTCCGACGCAGAAGCGTTCAAAAATGCGGTTTGTAATATCCTCGCGCACGGTGCGCCCCGTGACCTCGCCGAGCGCCTGCATGGCATCCTCGGCATCGGTCAGCACGGCATCGGGTGTCATGCCGCCGCGCAGGGCGGTCTCCGCGCGGCAAATCGCCTCTTTGGCGCGGGTGATCGCGCCGAACTGGCGGGCATTGGTCAGAACAGAGCCGTCACAGGGGATGCCCTCTGCAAACCACTGCTCCAAAATCTCTTTCAGTGCATCCAAATTGTCACCGTTTTTGGCAGACAGCGAAATCACGGTGTCAAAGGGGAGATCGCTTTCGCTGACACACTGCGTCAAATCGGATTTGTTCAGCACGGCAAGGCACTTCGGCGCGGATTTTGCCGCCTTCATTGCGCGGCGATCTTCTTCATTCAGCGGCTCTGAGGCATCGCAGACGAAAATGGCGAGCTCGGCTTCCTTTGCTGCCGCCTCTGATCTTGCAACGCCGAGTGCTTCGATCTGATCGTATGCTTCACGGATGCCTGCGGTATCGGTCAGACGGAGCAGCACCCGTCCGATGCGGACAGGCTCCTCCACGGTGTCGCGGGTCGTGCCGGCGATTTCGGTGACGATCACGCGCTCAAAGCCTGCAAGCGCGTTGAGCAGGGAGGATTTTCCCGCATTCGGTCTGCCGAGAAGCACCGCTTTGACACCGTGCTTCAGATGCCTGCCGTGCTCAAAGGTGGAAAGCATGTCCGACAGGGCATTTCCTGCACGGCTCAAGGTGCCTGCCAGCTCCTCCATACCGAAATCCTCAATATCCTCGTCGGGATAGTCCAGTACGGCATGGAAATGACTGCACAGGTCGATCAGCTCGTTATAAATCGGGTCGATCTTTTGCAATAATGCACCGCCGAGCTGTCCTGCGGCATTGGCGGCGGCATCGGCAGTCTCGGCGTCAATCAGGTCGATCACCGCCTCTGCCTGCGTCAGGTCAAGCTGCCCGTTCAGGAAAGCGCGTTTGGTAAATTCTCCGGGAAGCGCCTGTCTTGCCCCTGCGGCAAACAGGGCTTCCAGTCCTGCCGCCAGCATGGCAGGCGAGCCGTGGCACTGCAGCTCCACGGTATCCTCACCCGTGTAGCTGTGCGGTGCACGGCAGACGACAGCCATCGCCTGATCTATCAAGCGGCCATGTCGGTCAAAAAGCTTTCCCAAAAGCAGCTTGCGGTTGGGCACTTCGGTCAGAGAAATCCCGCTCTCAAGCGAAAAGACCTGCTGCGCTACCTGTACACAGCCGTCACCGGAAAGTCGCAGAATGCCGATTGCACAGGGAACTTTCCCCGTTGCGACGGCGGCGATCACATCACTCATGCTGCTGCTCCTTATCCGTAAAGCTGCTGATCAAAGAAATCAGCAAGCTCTGCCATGCGGCCCTTTTCAAACGGGGAGGACAGTCCGGCCTCTTCCAGAAGTGCCAGAACGGTGTTGCCGGAAGAAAGACCCATCAGCGTCCGATAGGTTTCCAGACCGGTGCCCTTGGTCAGCTCCGCCTGATAGATCTGCAGGGCGGCATCGTTGGAGATGCAATAGCTGATAACATAGAAAGGCGCGATGAAGAAATGCTGAATATCGATCCACCCGGGGGCAAGCACATCCTCCAGACCCGTCATTCCCATGCCGAATTCCTCGTAACATTCGAGGAAGATTTCGTTGAGCTTCTCTGCAGACAGCTCCTGCTCGGACAGGGCATAGACCCGCTGCTCAAATTCCGCGTAGCACGCCTGTGTGAGGAAGGTCAGAATGGCATCAGAGACCTTGGAGGCCGTCAGCGCAGAACGGTCGGCACCGTTCAGATCGGCGCGGCTCAACGACAGGTATTCCAGCCCCTGCGAGAAAATCTCGTTGCAGTCGATCGAGCTTGTTCCGTTGCAGTTGACATAGCCATCGACAAAATGACCGAATTCGTGTGACGCGGTCAGAAAATCCGCAATGTCACCCGTGGGAGATACATACATGAACGGCGATTCGTAGGACGAAAGATAGGTCATATAGGAGCCGGGCATCTTGCTGGTGGAGTCCGTGATGTCAAACAGGTCATATGTCTCCATGAAGTCGTATGCCGCGGCAAACTCACCGCCGAAGCTGCGGGCAGTCTGCTGCAGCATGGACATGACCGCTGCCGCGTCCATTGGCTTATTATAGCTGTTGTATACGGTTTCATAGTAGTACGGAGACAGCTCTTTTGCGATATCCGCCGTATAGCGGCTGACCTGATCGGGCGTATAGTCGCGGTCATAGTAGAAGCTGTACGCGAAATCCGCGTAGCTGCTGTAGTCCAGCTCCTCGGCGATCTGCCTGCGTATTCCGATCAGCTTGATAAAGATTTCAGATGCCTGCGGATTGTACTTTTCATAATAGAGACGGTAGACCTGAAGCATATCGGGGTAGGCGAGTGTGTCATCACTCAGGAGATCCTCTACCAGACATTCCCTGCCTTTCCACGCGACCGTCATATCGCTTTGCATGGACATATACTGCGTCTGCAGCTCGGATTCCTGCTGCATCAGCTCTACCACGCGGTCATTGGAATAGACCTCGTTTTCATCGTAGTAGGAAAAGAAGTCCTCACCGAATTCCAGCTCCTCCAGCTCTGCGCGGATGGGGCTGTCTGCCATGGCAATATAGCACTTTTCCAATGCCTGCTCCACGACCGGTGCCTGCTCCTCGCACCACCGGTTTTCCTCATCGTAGAACGGGTCGTTGAGGTCGAGCGTATAGCGGATGTAGGCAAGTGCACTCATGGTGCTGAAGCCGGTATAATCGTCATAAACCGGATAGAATGCGTCCAAAACAGCCTCTGCCTCACTGCCGTTTTCCACCATGCTCTGCACTTCTCCGAAGCCCTTGCACAGTGCATCGGTGTCCGGACGGACATATTCCATTTTTGTAAAGGAAATCGGGTCCAACAGCGGCTCTGCCATGCGCTCATAGTCGGCAGAGGGTGTCTTGCTGACATTGTGGGTGAAATCCCTCCAGGAAAGTTTCCTGTGAGCATTGGTCGGCTCTGTCGGCTCGGGAAGATCAAAGGGAAAATAACAGCCCTGCAGAAGGACCGTCAGCGCGATCAGCAGCGCAAGAAGGACGGTTGTTTTTCTTTTCATCGAATTCTACCTTTCATGTCGGGTTCTGTCAGAATACGGCGGACAATTTCCATCAGCTCCGGATAATTGGACGGACTTCCGACCGCCACGGAGCAGCGGTCGATATAGCGAAGCGGTGTACCGTCGAGCGCAGTGACGACAGCACCTGCCTCCTGCGCAATCAGACCGGCGGCAGCATAGTCCCACGGACGAAGACACGCTTCAAAAAACACATCGGCACGGCCTGCGGCAAGATAGCAGATATCCAGTGCCGCAGAGCCGCTTCGACGGAAATCCAGTACCAGCGGCAGAAGCTCCTGCATCAGCCACGCCGTAGCGGGGATGGTCTCGCGGTAGTAGATCGCACTGCCGAACATGGCGATGCTCTCGGACATGGCTACATCGTTCATTCGGATGGGCTTGCCGTTGAGGAAGGCACCTTTTCCGCGCTGCGCGGTGAACATCTCGTCAGTGTAGGGCTGATAGACCGCACCGTATTCCATCTTCCCGTCTGCCATATAGCCGACGGAGATACAGCTATGCCTTGCGTGACGGATAAAATTCATCGTGCCGTCGATCGGGTCAACGATAAAGTAGGCGGATCTGCCCGAAATATCGTGCACTTCCTCTTCTTCACCGTAAAAGCCTGCCTCCGGAAAAGCAGTCAGAAGCTCTCTGCGCAGATACTCCTGCACCATGCCGTCATATTTCGTTACAAGATCGCAGTGGGAGGTCTTTTCCTGCACGCTTTCGTCAATATGTTTTGCGCTGCGGACGATCTCGCCGGCACTGCGGACAATCGTTTCGATGATTTCATACATTTGGTATCACCTCAACTACTGATTATAGCATAGTGGCTCGGAAATCACAACACCTGCAGGATGCAGCCTATGAGATATGCTCCGCGTCAATCGGAACGGTCAAGACCGTTCCCTACGGAGGGGTTGCGGAACGGTCAAGACCGTTCAACGGCGTTTGGTTCACATGGCTTTGGACAGGACGGTTCGACCTTTCAATCGCCTGATTGTTATATTTTCTGCTCTATTGTAGCATATTTTCAGGCATTTGCACAGACACAAATCTGACTGTGTGAAATTTGCATAAAAAATTTTACACGACGCAGATGGTTTCCATAAGACTGGGAGGCAGCCTGTGTAAAAATCTGTGCAAATGTTGATAACAAAAGGGATTTTTACTTGCAAAGCACTCCAAAATGTAAATATTATGTAAACTAACTGCGAAATATGTGCATAACGCGGCTTTTTATGGTATTGTGATATTGCCAAAAACAGTTTGTAATTTTTCTGAGAAATTTGCGGAAAGCGGTAGCATTTATGTTACAATTTGTGTTATAATGTATGCTGAAAATTTATGAAAATCGGATTTTATGCTCTCAGGGGTTTTTGAAATGATCGAATTACTGTCACCTGCCGGCTCTGTGGATGCACTGCGTGCCGCAGTCTGCAACGGAGCGGATGCGGTTTATCTCGGCGTGGAGGGCTTCAATGCCCGCCGCGGTGCGAAAAACTTCAAAGTGGATGAGCTGCCCGAGGTTGTGCGCTACTGCCATGTGCGCGGGGTCAAGGTGCATCTGACGCTGAATACGCTGGTCGCAGACCGCGAGATGCGTGCCGCCGCGCAGACGATCTCCGCTGCCGCAAGGGCAGGAGTGGATGCGTTTATCGTGCAGGATTTCGGCATGGTGGCACTGTGCCGCGAGCTCGCACCGACGGTTGCCATCCATGCCTCCACGCAGATGAGCATTCATTCCCTGGAGGGCGTCAAGGAAGCCGCCGCGCTGGGCATTACCCGCGTCGTGCTGGCAAGGGAGCTGCCGCGAGAGGACATTGCGTTCATCTGCCGGAACAGCCCTGTCGAGATCGAGGTCTTTGTTCATGGCGCACTGTGTATGTGCTACTCGGGTCAGTGCTATATGTCCGGCGTCATCGGCCGGCGCAGCGGCAACCGCGGCCAGTGTGCGCAGCCGTGCCGCCTGCCGTATGGCTTTGACCGTTTTGAGGGAAAATATCCTTTGAGCCTTAAGGATAACTGCCTGATCGACTATCTGCACGATTTGGAGGTACTGGGCGTTGCCAGTCTGAAGATCGAGGGTCGGATGAAGCGAGCAGAGTATGTTGCGACGGTCACGAGCGTCTACCGCAGTGCCCTTGACGAGGGCAGAGCCAGTGACGAGGGAAAGAGAGCCCTGCGTGCCATTTTTTCCCGTCAGGGCTTTACGCAGGGCTATTACGAAAAAAATATCGGTCCGGATATGTTCGGCGTGCGCAGTACGACCGACGGCAGCAAACAGCTCTTGCAGGCTGCCCGTGCATCGTATGAGAATGTGGAGCCGTCCCGCGTTCCCGTTCAGTTTTACGCGATCGTATCGGCAACGCAGAATATCATGATCGCCGTGCAGGATGAGGACGGCAATGTCAGCAAGGTGCAGGGCGGTATGCCCGAGCCGGCACGCTACCGGGAGCTGACGCAGGATGAGCTGACGGAGCGTCTGTCCAAGACCGGCGGCACGCCCTACATCTGCACCGGCGTACGCTGTGTGATCGACCCGGGGCTGAGCGTTTCTGCTGCGGAGATCAATCGCCTGCGCCGCGAGGCACTGGTACAGCTTTCCGCACTCCGCGCAAGGAGTACGCCGGTCGAAACGGGTACTTATACCGAGCCGCAGAAATTTGCGGGAAGTAAAAACGCACCCGTGCTGACGGTCGGCGTTCTGAAAACCGAACAGATCACGCAGAAGCTGCGCGATATGGCACCTGCCGTGCTGTATGCGCCGATTTCGGAGATCGCCTCGCATCAGGATATTTATATCGCGCTGAATAAAGAAATGAAGGTCGCGGCGGTGCTGCCGCGGATAGTGCGCGACGATGAAACGCCTGCACTGCTTGCACAGCTTACGCTGCTGACCCACATGGGTATCCGCCGGGTTTTGCTCGGCAACCTCGGTCAGATCCCGCTGGCGCGTTCGAGAGAGCTGGAAATTGCGGGGGATTTCGGACTGAATCTTTACAATTCCCGCGCCATGGCGCTGCCGAAGCAGCTCGGTCTGGTGAGCGCGACGGCCTCCTTCGAAATGAGCCTTCCGCAGATCCGCGACCTTTCCAAGCCGCTGCCGACGGAGATGATCGCCTACGGTCGCCTGCCGCTGATGCTGACGGAGAACTGCCTGATGAAGAACCGTGCAGGTATCTGCTCGTGTGAGGGCGGCAATACCAAGCTCATTGACCGTATCGGGGAGGAATTCCGCGTGGTACGCGACTGCGGCACCTGCCGCAGCATTATCCTCAACGGAAAGAAGCTGTACATGCTGGACAAAAAAGAGGAGCTTCGCAATCTCGGCCTGTGGGCACTGCGCCTGAGCTTTACCACGGAGAATACCGCGGAGATCGACGGCGTGCTTTCCGCATGGCGCGGCGAAGCGACCTTTGAGCCGGGCGGCTGCACACGCGGTCTGTATATCCGCGGCGTGGAATAAATATAGCTTGCCGCTTTCGGCGGCAGATCGGAGAAAATATGAGTATTATTCTTGCATCGTCTTCCCCTCGCAGGAAAGAACTGATGGAACGGATGGGACTGGAGTTCACCATTCGTACCGCACAGCACGATGAAACAATGAATCCCGCCGGCGATCCTGCCGATGAGGTGGCGGATGTCAGCAGACGAAAGGCATCTGCGATCCAACCGCTGTGCACGGAGGATGACATTATCGTTGCCGCGGATACCGTGGTGGTCTGTGACGGTCTCATCATGGGAAAACCGCATGATTTTGAGGATGCGGTCAATATGCTTCACCGTCTTTCGGGCAGAGAGCATCAGGTCATGACGGGTCTGACCGTCAGTCGCGGCAGTCGGACTGAGACAAGGACCGTGATCACCGCTGTGCGCTTCCGACCGATGTCGGACGCGGAGATCCGCGCCTATGTCGCCACCGGTGAGCCGATGGACAAGGCGGGTGCCTACGGCGTGCAGGGACTTGCCGCGATGTTCATTGAGGGGCTGGACGGCGATTTTTACAATGTTATGGGCTTGCCCCTGTGTACGCTCGCGGCGATGCTCCGCGGATACGGCGTAAAGCTTTTGGGCTGTTGAGGTGATCGGGTTGAAAAAGCATTGGAGCGGACGCGTGAAGCTGATTATCGCACTGGCACTGATTTTGGCGGTGGTGACGGCGATCACATCGGGTCTGTTTGGAACAACATGGGCGGAAAAGGCGGTACAGACGGTTTTGACGCCGATCCGCGGCGGCTTCAGTTCGATCACGAGGCAGATCGAACGCTACTACAACTATATCTTCGGCTATGAGGCGCTTGCAGCAAAAAATGAGTATCTGGAACGCCGGATCATTGAGATCGAGGATCAGATCCGCAACGCCGATTCGCTGGAGCGTGAGAATGCCTATCTACGCGAGCTTCTGCATCTGAGCGAGCAGAATGAGGACTATCAGTTCTGCGATGCCTACATCGTTTCGTGGGATTCCTCGAGCTGGAAGAGCACCTTTACGATCGGCAAGGGCACGAATGCCGGGTTGGAAACCGGCATGGTCGCCGTGACACAGTTTGGTCAGGTCATCGGGCTGATCACCGAGATCGGCACGAACTGGGCAGTCATTACAACAGTCATGGATACTTCACTGGAAATCAGCGCCAGTATCGCCTCCTCCGGTCACACCGGTGTCGTGCAGGGCGCCTATACCGCCGGCGAGGAGGGAAAACTTCGTATGAACTACCTGCCCAGTGAGGCCGTCCTGCGCAACAATGACCAGGTCATTACTACCGGCTCCACGGTCTATCCGAAGGACCTCATCATCGGCTATGTGGTCGATGCCGGCTACGATGAAACCGGCGTTGCAAAGTACGCGCTTTTGGAGCCTGCGGCAGATTTCGACACGCTGGAACAGATTTTTATAATAACCAATTTCGTGAGCGAATAACGAAAGGGAGGTACAGCCGTGCTGGACAAACTTTATATCACACCGAAGCAATGGCTGCATATCCTGCGGTGGACACTCTATACGCTGCTGTTCCTGCTTGCCATGATGCTGCAGACGGTGGTATTCGGCAACCATACCGTATTCGGCGTGCAGCCGAATCTTGTCCCCGTTGTCATCACCTGCGTGTGTCTGCGCGAGGGTGCAGAACGCGGCGGTCTGTTCGCGCTTCTGACCTCCCTGCTCTGGTGCCTGTCCGGCGCCGATGAGGGAAGTGTCAGCATAGCCGTTCTGACGGTAGTGCCGGTGCTCGGAAGTGTGCTGTGCAGAGCCGTCCTGGCAAACCGTTTCCTGCCCTGCCTTGCGATCACGATCGTGACGCTCTTCGTGGAGCAGTCGGTGATTTTTCTGCTTAAATATTTCTTTGACAATATGGCGGGGATCCGCTTTTTGACGGACTTAATTCCCTGCGTGCTCGTTTCTGCCCTTGCGCAGCCATTGGTTTATCTGCTGGTCAAGCGCATTGAGAAAGTCGGAGATGCTTATGAATCAACATAAATACTCTTTCCGTATCCTCACCTTTGCCCTGCTGATAGTGGTCGTGCTCGGTGTCTTTACCGTCCGTCTTTACGGTCTGCAGGTGCGTGAAGGCGGGGAAAAGGTGGCAAATGCCACCGATACCTTCACCTACTATACCAGAGTTACCGCCGCACGCGGCGAGATCCTGGACCGCAACGGCAATATCCTGATCGGCAACCGCGCTTCGTTCAATGTCATTCTGTTCTACGACGTTCTGTTCAGCTCAGATGATCCGAACGAGAATCTGCGTCAGCTGACCAACCTGTGCCGACAGAAGGGTTTGACGATTACCGACCATTTCCCTGTCACAAGGCAGAAGCCCTACGAATATACGAC
>PITX01000143.1 GCA_017577345.1 Clostridiales bacterium | reverse complement strand
ACCTATGAATCTGTCCTGTGCGGCACATCTTTTTTTAGAATCAATATCAGATGCACTTTGCGACAAACAGGTATTTTGGACAGATGTATCAGAAGGAAACTGGTCAGAGCTGATGGCTCTTTCCGTGGCGCACAAGTTGCAACCATTGGTTTTTGACGCTGTTTATGATTGCCCGGCTGCAGAAAACTGGGCCGGATTTGCGGCACAGAAGCGGCTTTCGAAAACACAGATGCTGACACAGACACTCAAAACCTCTGAGCTTCAAGCACTTTACGCCTATCTGCGTGAAAACGGAATTACACCGCTTGTGGTGAAGGGTATTCTCTGCCGCTCGGTTTATCCGAATCCCGACCTGCGCCAAAGCTCAGATGAAGATCTGTTTGTTGAAGATGCCTTTTTTGAAAAATGCTGTGCACTGCTTTCTGCATATGGATTTCAGCCGACTTCAGAGAAGGATATCTCTGATTCCTTTGAAATCGGTTGGAGAAAGCCAAACAGCCCGCTCTATATTGAACTGCATAAAAGCCTGTTCTCGCCGGATTCCATGGCAGTGAATCAGTTAACTGCGTTTTTTGAGAAAGCGTTCGACAGAGCGCAGGAATACTCTATTTCCGGGGAAACATATGCATCCCTCTGTCCGCATGATCATCTGTTATATCTGATTTTTCATGCTTACAAGCATTTTATTCATTCCGGCTTCGGGATTCGCCAGATCTGCGATATTGGTCTGTGGGCAAAAGTTTATGCGGATAAAATTGACTGGGATGAACTGTACGATCAGTGCAAGAAATCGCATGTACTGAAATTTGCAGCGGCAATTTTTGCGGTTGCCAAAAATTCTTTCAGAATTGAGTTTTCGTTGCCTTTGAATTGGAAAGATATCGTTGTTGATAGTGAGCCGCTGCTGCATGACGCGCTCAACGCCGGAATTTATGGCTCTGCTGATCAAAGCAGAGCGCATTCTGCTTCTGTGACTTTCAATGCGGTTGCGGCGCAGCGTGCAGAAAAACACAGCAGTATTTTCCAAAGCGTTTTTCCGTCAAAAAAAGCACTGGAGAATGATTATCCGATCCTGAAAAAAAGTGCGTTTTATCTACCGTATGTATGGTGTGCCAGAATCCGAAAGTATCGGAAAGAGACAAAAAATACTCCTGACAATCAGATGTTAGAAGCATTACGCATTGCAAAAGAACGAAAACAATTGCTGAAATATTATGAAATAATTGACGAAAGATAGGAGAGAGCGATGAAAGGTATCATTCTTGCCGGCGGGAAGGGAAGCCGTCTTTATCCTATGACAAAAGCGGTATCCAAGCCCCTGATTCCGATTTATGATAAACCAATGGTCTACTATCCGCTTTCAGTCCTACTGATGGCCGGTATCCGCGAAATTATGCTGATTACGGCACCGGCAGATGTTGAAGCTTATCGGCGCCTTCTTGGAAACGGAGAGCAGTTCGGCATAAAAATCGAATACGGAGTCCAGTATGTTGCACGCGGAATTGCAGATGCATTTCTGATTGCAGAAGACTTCATTGCAGGTGACCGTTGCTGTCTTGTGCTTGGCGATAATTTGTTCTACGGCGGCAGGCTGGAGGAGCAGGTGAAAGAAGCCGCACAGCGCACGGAGGGTGCTACGGTATTCGGCTATCCTGTCAAGAATCCGAGCGCCTATGGCGTTGTCGAATTTGATAAAAACCATCGGGTCATTTCCATTGAGGAAAAACCGAAGGAGCCAAAGTCGCATTATGCCGTACCCGGGCTGTATTTCTATGACGAACATGCGGTCGAATATGCGAAAACGCTGACACCGTCTGCCCGTGGAGAACTGGAGATTACATCCCTAAATGAAGAATATCTGAAACGCGGCAAGCTGAATGTGCAGCTATTCGGCAGAGGTCTTGCGTGGCTTGATACAGGCACACCGGAGGGAATGTTGAATGCCGCACAGTATGTGGAAGCCGTACAGTCCAGACAGGGACTGTATATTGCCTGCCCGGAAGAAATCGCGTGGCAGCAGGGCTTTATTTCAGACGAAAAGGTTGCCGCAATCGGCAGCGAACTGAAAATGACCGAATACGGTCAGTATTTATTGGACTTGGTTAAATAAAAATGACAAATCAGCTTGAGCGGATCCTCCCGACTGTGCAGAAGCCTGCACGCTATGTTGGCGGAGAATACAATCAGATCATCAAAAATAAAGATGAGACGGATATCCGGGTGGCATTCTGCTTCCCGGATACCTATGAGATCGGCATGTCCAATCTGGGCATGCGGATTCTTTATGCCGTGATGAACCGGATGGACGGCGTCTGGTGCGAACGTGTATTTGCACCGTGGGGCGATATGGAGGATGCCATGCGTAAAAGCAATCTTCCGCTGTATGCATTGGAAAGCGGAGACGCGCTTACAGAGTTTGACATGATCGCCTTTACCGTCGGCTATGAGATGAGCTATACCAATATTCTCAATATGCTTCGTCTCGGCAATATCCCGATGCGCTCTGAAGACCGACACGGTCTGGAGCATATCGTGTTTGCAGGCGGCGCCTGTGCCTACAATCCCGAGCCGTTGGCGGATTTCATCGACTTTTTCTCCCTTGGTGAAGGGGAAGAGATCACCCCGGAAATTCTGGAGCTTTACCGCACGGCGAAGAAAGAATCGTGGAGCAAGGAGCAGTTTTTGCAGGAGGTCAGCAAGATCGAGGGCATTTATGTCCCGTCGTTCTATGAGCATACCTACGCGCCGGACGGAAAGCTTCTTTCAATCACGCCGAAGAACGGCGCACCGATGAAAGTGACAAAGCGTTTTATTCAGAATTTAGATGATGCGCTTTATCCGACGGATAATATCATTCCGAATACTGAAATCGTCCATGACCGCTCCAATCTGGAGGTCATGCGCGGCTGTATCCGCGGCTGCCGCTTCTGTCAGGCGGGTTTTACTTATCGTCCCGTGCGTCCGCGTTCACCGGAGCTGCTGCTGCAGCAGGCAATAGACTCTTTGGAGAACTCCGGCTGCCACGAAATCACCCTATCCAGTCTTTCAACCTCTGATTATAAGTTTTTACCTGTGCTTGCGCGGCAAATGCAGGATTACTGCACTCCGCGGAAGATCAACCTTTCTCTGCCGTCTCTGCGAGCGGATAACTTTTCAAGAGAGCTCATGCTGCGGCTGCAGCAGGTGAGAAAGAGCGGCCTGACCTTTGCGCCGGAGGCCGGTACACAGCGGCTTCGTGACGCGATCAACAAAAATGTCACGGAGGAAGAAATTTTAGAGACCTGCGCCATCGCCTTTGAGGGCGGCTGGAACAATGTCAAGCTCTATTTTATGCTCGGCCTGCCTACAGAGACGGACGAGGATGTGCTCGGTATCGCCGAACTGGTTTATAAAATTCTGAAAACATGGCGCGAACACGCAAGCAATAAAAAACGCGGCGTGCGAATACATGTTGCCACGGCGTACTTCGTGCCGAAGCCCTTTACGCCGTTTCAGTGGGAAAAGCAGATCACGCCGGAGGAATACCTGCGCCGTCAGAAGCTGCTCAAGGACAATATGCCATCGAAGAGCATTGAATACAACTGGCACGCCGCCGATCTGAGCAGACTGGAAGCAGTCCTTGCACGCGGAGATCGCAGACTTTGTAAAGTTTTGGAGGAAGCGGTCAGACGCGGTGCGAAGTTGGACGGTTGGGATGAATATTTCTCCTATCAGACATGGATCAACAGCTTTAACACCTGCGGCATTGACCCGGATTTCTATACGACCCGCGGGTATGAGCTCAATGAGCTACTGCCGTGGGATGTGATTTCCGACGGAGTCAGCACAGACTTCCTGAAAAAGGAAAGGGAATGCGCCTACCGCAATGAGACGACACCGGATTGCAGAACAAAATGCAATGCCTGCGGCGCAAATTGCCTTTTGGAAGGAGGCAAATGCGATGCGTAGAATGTTGTTTGAAAAGACGGGTACGGCGATCTGGATGTCCCATCTGGACACGATGCGCCTGATGCAGAGAGCGTTCCGCAGAGCGGGCGTCGTACTGCACCATTCGCAGGGCTATACAC
>PITX01000142.1 GCA_017577345.1 Clostridiales bacterium | reverse complement strand
GCCGTAATCAGCATCAGAATTGGTGTAAACAGGCCTACACCGGTCAGTGCCGCCGCACCGATTTCCGGAATGTGTCCAATGTAAATCCGCTCAACGATATTGTACAGCAGATTGATCAGCTGCGCTACAACTGCCGGAACCGCCATCTGCACCATCAGCTTTTTAACGCTTCCGGTACCCATATCCTGTTTTGCTGCCATTTTGGATTACCCCTTTACTTTTCTATATTATTTGAAAGATTTTTGGAATCTGACATTCGGTGGTGTATTGCGTGTCCTCAAAAAAATATGTTAAAGATTATCGTTCCATTGACACAGTCGATTCCAAAGGCAGACTTCACACGGAATATGAGTACATCGGCGGTGCGTACTATTTCTGCGAAGATGCCGGAACGGTTCGCCGCAAAGCAATATTACTTGCAGCACTTTGCGGTGCGGGATGGCTCTTTTGGCTGCTTCCGTTGCTGTTCAATAACGGTGCGATGCGTCTGCCTTTCATTTCTTTACCGTACATCTTTACTGCTCTGACGCTATGGCTGATGAGTATGTCCGCCTATACTGCACTTACCGCGCATGAGCCGATGAAACACAAAATGTCCGTTCGACTCGCAAAATGGCTTCCCGGCACATCGCTTGCTGCGGCGATCTTGTCCGGCGTGGCACTGCTTGCCACTGCGGCGGCTTATGTGTTCGGCATCGGAAGCTTGAATACCTATGACTGGCTCTTTGCTTCCTGCGCTGCATTGGTGTGCGCGTCGGCGATTATCTGCCATACGCAAAAAAAGTTCTTCAAAACCGAAGAACGCTGATGAAGTATTAAGCGTGTTCTAACACGATTAATAAGAAATCATATCAAAAAATAGGAGGAAACAAAATGAAAAAACTGTTTGCGCTTCTGCTTGCAGTCGTAATGGTTCTTTCTTTGGTTGCTTGCTCAAGCGGCCCGGAGAACAGAACTGTTGCCGGTACGAAGATGGTCTATGCGACCGCAACCTTCGGCCAGAAGTTCAGCCCCTTCTTTGCTACCACCGCTTATGACCAGGATGTTGTTAACCTGTTCACCGGCGGACTGCTGGCAGCGGATCGCGGCGGTGCTGTTATTTTTAACGGCATCAAGGGTGAGACTGTCACCTACAACGGAACCAACTACACCTACTATGGCATGGGCGATGTCGAAGTCGTTCAGAACGATGACGGCTCTGTTGACTACAACCTGACCATGCGCGATGACATCAAGTTCTCTGATGGCGAAAAGGCCACCATTGACGATGTTATCTTCGGCATCTATGTCGAGTGCGACCCCACCTATGATGGCTCTGCTACCGTGTATGCACTGCCCATCGAAGGCATGGAAGAGTATCGCTCCGGCATGGAATCCGTGACCAGCGTCATCCTGGCAGCAGGTCCTGATGCAGTCAGCGAGTTCTCCAACGAAGAGCAGACCGCATACTTCTGGGATGCTTTCGACAAGGCCGGCAACAAGTTCTGCCAGAGCATTGCTGACTACTGCTTGGCAAACTATGCAGCAGAAGGCGCTGAAGACTTTGCTTCCGCAGTTGACCTGTGGGGCTATGCAGCAGAGGACACCGCTACCATGTGGGCACAGATGATCGAGATTTATGGCTACGATCTCTCTGACGACGGCATCAACCTCGAAATGGCCGACACTTCCATCAGCGATTTCCTTTCTGCTGAGCTGGGCGACAGAGCCGGCGAATTCGAAAAGGGCGTTGAGACCGGCGAAAGTGCTGCAAGCATTACCGGTATCAAGAAGACCGGCGACTACACCATGACTGTTCATATGACCTCTTTCGATGCAACCGCTATCTACAACATGAGCTTCAGCATCGTGCCTCTGCACTGGTACGGCGACAAGGCTCAGTACGACTATGATAACAACAAGTTCGGCTTCACCAAGGGCGACCTGAGCACTGTCAAGGCTAAGACTGCTACTCCTCTTGGCTGCGGTCCTTATGTCTTCGAAGGCTATGAGAACGGCGTTGTTACCCTGAAGGCGAACCCCTACTACTTCCTCGGTGCTCCCGCAACCGAGACCATCCTGTTCCAGGAATCTGTCGACTCCGACTATGTTCCCGGCATCATCACCGGCACCTTCGACATTGCACTGCCCTCCATTAACGAGGACACTCTGAAGGCAATTCAGGACGGCAACTCCAACAAGGATCTGGTCGGCGATACCCTGACCACCTACCTCGTTGACTACCGCGGCTATGGCTACCTCGGCATCAATGCTGACCTGGTCAACATCGACGGCGAGCCCGGCTCCGATGCCTCCAAGGCTCTGCGTAAGGGCTTCATGACGCTCTTCTCGGTTTACCGTGATACCGTCATCAACTCCTACTACGGCGACCGTGCTGCTGTTATTCAGTACCCGATCTCCAACACCTCCTGGGCAGCTCCGCAGCCTGCTGACGAAGGCTACAAGCTTGCATACTCCGTCGACGCTGACGGCAAGGACATCTTCACCGATGAAATGACCGACGAACAGAAGTATGAAGCAGCAAAGGCTGCTGCCATCACTTGGTTCAAGGCTGCAGGCTTCACCTATGACGAGGCAGCCGGCAAGTTCACCGATGCAACCGAAACCTATGAAGTCCTGATCCCCGGCTCCGGTCAGCAGGATCACCCCGCATACGGCGTTGCAGTTGCTGCTTCCGAAGTCCTGAAGGATCTCGGCATCACCCTGCAGGTTAACGACGTGAATACTTCCACCTGGAACAATGCACTCGAGGCCAATACCGCTATGATGTGGGCAGCTGCATGGCAGTCCACCGTTGACCCCGACATGACGCAGGTTTATCATTCCGATAACGCACACGGTCAGGGCACCAACTCCAATCACTACTCTGTTGATGACGAAGCTCTTGATAAGCTCATCGTTGACGGTCGTGGTTCTGCCGATACCGAATATCGTAAGTCTGTCTACAAGTCCGCAATGGAAATCATCATGGACTGGGGCTGCGAGCTTCCGCTGTATCAGCGTAAGGATTGCATCGTTGCTTCCACCATCCGTATCGACAACGATACCATGCCCAAGGATATGACTCCGTACTGGGGCTGGTATGCTGAGATTGAAACACTCGCTACCAAGTAATCAGCAACTTCCATTGTAAAGGCGTAGCCTGAGCACGGAAGGGGGATTTTCCCCCTTCCGTGCTGTGGTGTTTCTTAAATAACCGGTAAAAGGCAGGAAAAATATATGTTAAAATACACAGTTAAACGCCTGCTGTACAGTGCCATTATTCTGATTTTCGTAATGTTTTTGATTTATGTTCTGATGTATAACATGCCCGGTGGCTACATTGAGCAGAAAGCTTACGAACTTGCATCCAAGCCGAATGCAACGAAGAGCGCAAGCGAATGGCTGGCAGATCTGAAGGCACAATACGGCATGGACAAAGGCGTTGTACCAGGCTATTTCACCTGGTTGAAAAGTGCAGTTGCCGGCAACTGGGGCGACAGCTGGGCTTGGACGATTCCTGTAACAGAAGAGTTTTCCAAGACTGTTTGGTACAGCTTCATTTTAAGTGCAATTTCCTTTGTGTTCGAAATACTGATTGCGATTCCGCTCGGTATTGCGGCAGCCAAAAAGCAGTATAGCTTTACGGACTATTTTACTACCGTTGTATCAATGGTTTGTATTTCTATTCCGACCTTTTTTATTGCAACGGTGCTGAAGTACATTTTCTCTATCAAGCTCGGATGGGTAGACCTGTCCGGTATGCAGGGAAGAGATTATGCCGATCTTTCTAAATTCGGACAATTCTTGGATGTGGCAAAGCATTTCATTTTGCCGTCGATCACGATTATCATTATTTCTATCGGCGGTCTGATGCGCTACACCCGTACAAATATGCTGGAAGTTTTGAATGCCGACTATATCCGTACTGCCCGCGCAAAGGGCGTTCCGGAGAAGAACGTTATCAATTATCACGCTTTCCAGAATACACTGATTCCTTTGGTTACGACGCTCGGCGGCAGCCTTACCGGACTGTTTTCCGTTGCACTGATCACCGCAACTCTCTTCTCAATTCGCGGTAGCGGCTACGCGTCCTATACC
>PITX01000141.1 GCA_017577345.1 Clostridiales bacterium | reverse complement strand
GTTATAGACCTTGTCCACACGCGCTTTTTCGACATTGAGGCACTTGCCCCACATGGCAAGGATCGCCTGGAAACGGGAATCTCTGCCGCCCTTGGCAGAGCCGGCAGCGGAGTCGCCCTCGACGATGTACAGCTCGGTCAGAGACGGGTCACGCTCGTTGCAGTCGGACAGCTTGCCGGGCAGGCGTTCGCCCTCTAAAACGCTCTTGCGGCGGATGCTTTCGCGGGCACGGCGTGCCGCTTCTCTGGCGCGGTTCGCCATCATTGCCTTGTCTAATATCGTCCGGGCGACAACGGGATTTTCTTCCAGATAGGTCGCAAGCTGCGCAGAAACGATGTTGTCCACCAGCGTGCGGATATGGGCGTTGCCGAGCTTCTGCTTGGTCTGACCTTCAAACTGCGCCTCGGGGAGCTTGACGGAGATGATCGCCGTCAGACCCTCGCGGCAGTCCTCGCCGGAGACCTTGTCCTCGCCCTTGATGATGCCGTATTTTGTACCGTAGGCGTTGAGGACACGGGTCAGAGCCGTCTTGAAGCCCGTCTCGTGCATACCGCCCTCCGGCGTATGGATGTCGTTGGCAAAGGAGACAAGAACATCGTTGAAGCCGTCATTGTACTGCATGGCGATCTCGGCAACGGAGTCGTCCTTGCTGCCCTCCATGTAGATCGGCTCGTCGTGCAGGGCGGTCTTGTTCTTGTTGATCCATGTGACAAATTCGCGGATGCCGCCTTCGTAGCACATGGAATCGCTCTCGCCGTTTTCCGTGCGGGCATCGGTGATCGTGATATGCAGACCGCCGTTCAAAAATGCCTGCTCGCGCATACGGGTGTGGAGAATATCGTAGTCATATTCCAGCGTGTCGAACATCTCGGGGTCGGGCTTGAAGGTAACGGTGGTACCGTGCTTGTCGGTAGTGCCGATGATCTTCATTTCCTGCGTGATGCCGCCGCGCGAAAATTTCATCTGATAGATCTTGCCTTCCTTATGGACCTCGACCGTGAGCCATTCGGAAAGCGCGTTGACGACGGATGCGCCGACGCCGTGCAGACCGCCGGAGACCTTGTAGCCCCCGCCGCCGAACTTGCCGCCGGCGTGCAGAACGGTATAGACGACCTCCAGTGCGGGTCTTCCTGTCTGCGGCTGAATGTCCACGGGGATACCGCGGCCGTCATCGGTGACGGTGACGGTATTGCCGGGATTGATCGTCACGGTGATGTGCCTGCAGTAGCCTGCCAGTGCCTCATCAATGGCGTTGTCGACGATCTCATAGACCAGATGGTGCAGACCGGAAGAGGAGGTCGAGCCGATGTACATGCCCGGACGCTTCCGGACAGCCTCTAAGCCCTCCAGCACCTGGATCTGCGACGCATCATATTCCTGTTCTGCGGGGATATTTTCAAACAATTCTTCGGACATATCGTGTCCTCCTTATTGGTATTTGCTCAGGGAAACGCGGTTATTTGCTCCTCTTTTCCAGAGCAGCGGAGTTAAACTGGGTCAGATAAACGCGGTTCAAGCCGAATTCCTCGGTCAGAACGAAGCTTTTCGGAAGCTCCTCGGTGATCGCAACCACCTCGCCCTGCTGTTCGGCCTCGCGCAAAAACAGACGGGTATGCTTTGACCACGAGGCGTTGTCGAGATCGAAGATCCCGATCACCGAACGGTCACGCACGGCAAAATCCGCGCCGATGGAAATGTACATTACAATATCGTTCCTTTTTCGATGTTCAGCACCTGTCCGAGCTTCGTCAGACGGTCCGTCTCGCAGCAGGTGATAAAGACCTGCCCGCTGCCAAGCTGATTGAGGACGAAATCCTGCCGACCGGCATCCAGCTCGGAAAGCACATCGTCCAACAGCAGGACGGGCTCTTCTCCGGTATCGCGCCTGATCAGCTCGCGCTCGGCAAGCTTGACGGAAATGGTCGCCGTCCGTGTCTGTCCCTGCGAGCCGTAGAGGCTGATCGGCAGACCGTTGAGGCTTGCCTCAAAATCGTCCTTATGCGGTCCGGACAGGCATTGACCGCTTTCCAGCTCCGCCCGTTCATGCGCCTGCTGATGCTCGATCAGCTTCTGCCGCAGGACGGCAGGCTCTGCAAACGCATCGTCGATATTCGACACCGTCTGATAGGAAAGCGTCAGCGTTTCCGCGCCGCCGGAAAATTCCCGGTGGTATTCCGCAGCACATTCGCTCAGGGCTTTCAGGTATCGGGCGCGGTAGGAGATGACCAGTGCGCCGACCTGTGCCATGCGGAGGTTGTACTCCGGCAGGACATCGAGCAGGGACGGATTGTCCTTTTGATCCTTCAGAACGGCACTTTTCTGATCGAGCAGACGCTGATATTCGCTCAGCGCCGCCTCGTAATTCGGGCGAAGCTGGGAGATCATCTGATCAAGCAGACGGCGGCGCGGCTGTGCACCCTTTTTCAAAATCAGCAGATCCTCCGGGCAGAACAGAACGCTCGTCAGCACGCCCGATATTCCGGCAGCCGTCTTTTGCTTCACGCCGTTGAGCCAGAGCTGACGCGGTCTTCTGCCGGAAAAGATCATGGCACGCAGCTCCTGCTCACGCTCCTGTGAATGAAGCGTTGCCGAAAGCTCCGCAAATTCCTGCCCGAACAGGATCAATTCCTGTTCCCGCTTGGCGCGGAACGCCTTTGCCGTGGACAGATAGAAGATTGCCTCCAAAAGATTGGTCTTGCCGTTGGCATTGCCGCCGACGAGCAGATTGACTCCCGGAACGAACTGCGCCTCGGCTTCTGCATAGTTACGGAAGGAGCGCAGATACAAGCGGTCAAGATACATGCTTTACCACATAGGTCACGCCGTCAAAGCGCACTCTGTCACCGTCATAGAGCTTCTTGCCGCGCATTTCGCAGACCTCGCCGTTGACGAGCACTTCTCCGTTCTGAATGAAGTTTTTCGCCATACCGCCGGACGGTACCGCGTTGGCAAGCTTCAGAAAGCTTTCCAGCTTGACAAATTCAGTTGTAATGGATACCGGGATGTCCTCGTTGGACACCCGCCGTACTCTGACTTTCATGATTTGTTACCTGTTATGTTGATTTATTGCATAGGGGCGACCACTGGTCGCCGCCTGTGAAAACATCCGAAATCTGATAGGGACAGATTGCCACGCAGCTTCGCTGCTCGCAATGACAGAACGGAACACTATTTCTAAATATCAGCCTCGGTGAATAACGGACAGACTGCCAGGCTTGTCATTGCGAGGCTGACGAAGTCAGCCGTGGCAATCTGTGCCTACCAGTTTTCAGAAAGGTCGTTCCAATTCGGATTTGCTTCTGAAATCAGTTTGTTTTTTGCCTCACGCGACCAGCCTTTGATCTGTTTTTCGCGCTCAATCGCCGCCCGAACATCCGTAGTAGTCTCAAAGTACACCAGCTTATGCACATGGTATTGCATGGTTTTGACCTCGGTGCAGATTTGCTGCGGACAGATTGCCACGCAGCTTCGCTGCTCGCAATGACATTTACGGGGTCAGATGAATAACTCAGTGCAGTCTGACCGGCAGGACCATATAGGAAAAGTCGTACTTGTCGTTGACCGGGGTAAAGACGATTGGGCTCAGACCGTTCTGCAGCTCCAGTGTGACTTCCTCGCTCGGCACGGCACGCAGGGCATCGAGCAGATAGCGGCAGTTGAAGCCGATCTCCAGTTCGCCGCCATTGCCGGCAATGGCGCAGGTATCGTGCGCCGAGCCGATAGTGTTGACAGTCTTGAAGTCCGCCATGTTTTCAGTGAACATGCAGCGCACGGGGCTCTTGATCTTTTCCGAAACGATCAGACTCACGCGCTCGATGGAGCTCATCAGCTCCGCGACATTCGCGGTCAGGATCGTGCCGTTATTGGTCGGCACAACGCGCCGCCAGTCGATAAATTCGCCCTCCAGAATACGGCAGACCAGTGTGGCATCGCCGATTTCAAAGAGAATATGCTTGTCACCCAGCGTAAAGATGGCAGGATCGTCCGTTTCAGTCAAAATCTTTTCGACCTCGCGCAGACCGGTTGCCGGAACGACAAATTTCATCGTGCGGCCGATCGGCTCTTCACTGTGCCATGTCCTGCGTGCCAGAC
>PITX01000140.1 GCA_017577345.1 Clostridiales bacterium | reverse complement strand
TTCATATTCGGGATGATCTACCGTGACATCTACGGTCGCATAGGGGATCGGTCCGCCGGGGGAAAGACTTTCACTTAGATCCGGCGTTGCGATTGCGATATTCGGCACAACGCCGCTTTCATCCGTTATCCGAACGGCGAGCAGCCTGACACCGTTTGATGTATTCCGCGTGACGGTAACGGTAGCGTCCTCAATCGGCAGCTCCGCATCGGAAGTAAAAATACGAACGGTCAAAAATCCGGTTCCGGGCATAATGCACCTCCTCGGAATAGTCTATGCAGAAACAAAGAAAAGGTGCCGGCATTTGGCACCCATTCTTATAAATATTGTTTCATCTGATTGATATTGTCCTGCTCCGTTTGCAAAAGCCGTTTGGAAAGTCCGGAAACTCTCGGCTCCAGAACGCCCATCGTCCGGATATTGTGCATACTCTTGATCATGCCGCGTGTATTGCCCTGCAGCATCAGTTCTGCGATTTTCGCGGTCGGGTCAAGTGCGGCGCGGACACGGAGCTTGGAGGACAGCGCAGAGCTGTAGCGGGTGACCGGCAGGACATCCTTCGGCTTGCCGCATCGATCCTGCAAAAGCTGATCCGCCTCCTCATAGATTTTTGAATACTCCTCGTACTGCTGACGCAGTGCGCTGCGGAAGTCGCGGTTTGCTGTTTCATTCAAAACTGCCTTGATTCCGTAACAGCCCATCTGCGTGGTCTTCCGAATTGAGTTCAGCATCGGAACTTCGTTGCTCATCCATATCACCTCATGTATAGCGTTGCCGCATGTCGGCGGGAATATACAGAAAACTGTTGGAAAATGCGCAGTGCCGTCAGTATATGACGGCACTGCATCAGCTTATCTGCGGTTCTGGTTGTTGTTCTGGTTGTTGTTCTGGTTGTTGTTCTGATTGTTGTTCTGGTTGTTCTGATTCTGATTACGGATTTCCATGAAGAAACCCTCCTGTATAGCATTTACGGATTACTCCGCAGCGGTAGTATGCCCGAATGTGCGCTATTTATCCTTCGGCTTAAAAATCAATCCTGCCAGCAGTCCGAAAAAGACTGCTGCACAGATGCCTGCGGCGGCTGCACCGAGTCCACCGGTAAAAATTCCCACAAAACCGTCGCGGATGACGGCATCGCGAACACCGCGTGCAAGGGTATTGCCAAAGCCCGTCAGAGGGACAGTCGCACCTGCTCCGGCAAATTCCACCAGCTTCGGATAAACCCCGATTGCACCTAAGAATACGCCTGTCACCACGTAACAGACAAGAATTCTTGCCGGTGTCAGCTTCGTCTTGTCAATCAAAATCTGACCGATGACGCAGAAAATGCCGCCGATCAGAAAGGCCCATACATAGTCCATCCGTTTAGCTCCTTTCCGTGGATATCGTAACGGCGTGGCAGACGGCGGGAATAGACTCGCCCTGCTGCGTGGTCAGGGGAGAAAGCAATGCGCCCGTGCCGCAGAAAAGCAGCTTTTTGATTTCATGCCGCGCCATTCGCTGCAGCAGATGACCGCACAGTACACTTGCACTGCAGCCGCATCCGCTGCCGCCGCAGTGGACATCCTGCCCCTTCAAATCAAAGATCATCACGCCGCAGTCCTGAAAACGGTCTTCGATTTTCACGCCGTCTCTGTCAAAAAATTCCGTTACGATCTGATGCCCCAACTGCCCGAGGTCACCGGTGACGATCAGATCGTAGTCCTCCGGCGCAGTGCTGAGGTCGTCAAAATGAGCGCGAATGGTCTCATACGCTGCCGGTGCCATAGCGGCGCCCATGTTTGCCGCATCCTTGATGCCGGCGTCAATGACAGAGCCGATTGTTGCATTCAGGACGAACGGCCCGTTGCCCTTCTGACCGAGGACTGCCGCACCTGCACCGGTCACCGTCCACTGCGCAGTCGGCGTGCGTTGACCGCCGTAGCCAAGCGGGAAGCGGTACTGCCGCTCCGAAGAGGCAAAGTGTGAGGAGGTCAGCGCAAGTGCCGTGCGGCAGTAGCCCGCATTGACGCTCATTGCCGCCAACATCAGGCTTTCCGCCATGGTGGAGCACGCACCGTACAGACCGAGCGTGGGGATATTTTTGTCACGCATACAGAAGCTGGAGCCGACGCACTGATTGAGCAGGTCGCCGACGAATGCGGCATCGAGCTGATCTTCTCTCAGCCTTGCCTTTTGAAGCGCAAGCTCCATGACGGTTTTCTGCATTTGCGTTTCGGCTTTTTCCCATGTTTTTTGTCCGAATTTTGTGTCTTTTGAAGTAATATCAAAGGTGTTTCCGAGCGGTCCCTCCGACTCCTTTTTGCCCGCAACAGAGGCAAAGGAGAGAATCGCCGGAGGATCGCTGAAAACGATGCTTTGCTTGCCGCGATGTGCTGATTCCATTGAATGCCTCCCTGATAATTCTGCTGCTATTATGTGCAGAAGCGCAAAAAAATACCGCTCTGCAATGAGAGCGGTAAATTTTTCTATTAACTTGCGATGCGGTGCGCACACAAATAGCGGTTAGCATACCAGGCATCGGAAAGCTCAGTGATCACAACGCCGGTCGATGAGTTCTGCGCGTGGATAAATTCACCGTTGCCGAGATAAATACCGACATGGCTTGCAGTGCTTCCGTAGCCGAAGTAGATGATGTCACCCGGGAGTAAACTGTCGTAGGGGACAGCGTAGCCGTCGGCAAGCTGCGCCGTTGCGGTACGGTTAATGCTATAGCCGAGCTGTGCGTAGACATACTGCACAAAGCCGGAGCAGTCGAAACCGGAAGGGGATTCGCCGCCGTAGACATAGGCACAGCCCAGATACTGCCTTGCACATGCGGCAAGCTGCTCACCGGCAGGGCTGTAGGCGGTAGGATCATTTTCATCCACGACCCATGCAACACCGTCCGTGTTCTCCGCGGGCTTTTCCAGCAGGGCGATCTCATCGCTGCGGATGTAGCCGGTGGTTTCCTCCTGCTGCACGCGATACCAGCCGTCAGCAAAGCCGAGGATATGTACATGCTCGTCCTTGACCAACTGATAAATCAGCGGGCTTTCACTGGTCGGACCGCTGCGAAAATTGACCAGCTCTGCATCGATCGCTCCCTCACCGAGATCGACCGTCTGACGCTCGGATACGGTCAGATAATTCTGATGCATATAGCCGATATAAAGATTGTAGTTGACAAGATACCAGTCGCCGACCTTGCGGATGATCACCACAGTGTCGCCGCCTTGTGCGATCGTGATCGTCGCCGAGAGCTTATCCGGCTTCTCACGCAGACGCAGACCGTCATTCGATTCCACTACGCCGATTGCTGTTTTCAGTTCACTTGCAGAGGTATTCTGCGTCAGAACCGGCAGAAGAATCAGACAAATCGCAAGCACGAATGCCAGCTGAATTAACCGTTTCATTCCGACCTCCCGAAAGGGGCTTTATTTTGCGCTCAATGCACGCTCCAGCCATACACAGCCAACATCCAAAGCAGTGTAGAAGCCGTCTTTTTCACTCTTTTTTACAACACGGTCGCGTGCCTTCGCATTCGGATCGGTGAGCTGAAGCTGCACGGAGACCTTCGTTGCAAGATCAAGATCGTCCATTTTCTTGGATTCGAGCACCTGCAGCATGACGATGTATTCGTCAGCCATGGAGCCGTAGTAGATCAGATTGTCCTTCCGCATCAGGGGATGACCCTTGTACATCAGAACTTCATTTTTTTCGGACATAGGAACCTCCAGAATAAAATGTAACCAGATTGTAACACATTGAAATCGAAATGTCAACCATAGATTATCGACAAATTTCGCTGCAATCGGTCCGGTGCGGGAAAAAGAATGTTGTTCGGGAGTAATGAAACGGGAAAACGGGGCTTCCGCAGACGCAAAAGCCACGTTCAGACTGTCAAAAAATTCCGAAACCGTCAAAACCGGAATTAGATTATTTGTTCCCTCTAAATAATCAATTCTGCGATTTTGCACTTTTCTGCATTTTTTGGCAGAGAAAAAGCTTGCTTTCGCAAGGATTTTGACTTACTGCGCAACTTCGTCAGCGCAAACTGCATATTCTTCGCTTCGCCGCAAGCGGCAAAGCTCAATCATTCCGTTGCGCTTCCTCTCCGATGGGCAATCGCTTTGCTGG
>PITX01000139.1 GCA_017577345.1 Clostridiales bacterium | reverse complement strand
GTCCATAACGGTGTATGGAACGAACTGGAGTTGCTGTAAGAGCCGCCGGACGCGGAAAAACGCATTGTGTCTTCCTGCACCAGAAAAAAAATAAATTATTTTAGGAGGTATATCTATGTCCACTCTGATGATCCGCAACATTTCCGCACTCATCACCTGCAACGATGCCGATGAAGTGAAGCAGGGCGTCGATCTTTACTGCGAAGACGGCGTGATCCGTGCCATCGGCAACCGGCTTCCGCAGAAGGCTGACCGTGAGATCGACGGAACGCATATGTTCTGCTATCCCGGTCTGATCAACACGCATCACCATCTGTATCAGCAGTTCTCCCGCAACCTTCCGCAGGTACAGAACATGGAGCTGTTTGACTGGCTTAAAACCCTGTATGAAATCTGGAAAAATCTGGATACCGCGGTCATCCGCTATTCCGGTCTGACCGGCATGGGCGAGCTGATGAAGAACGGCTGCACGACCTGCTTTGACCATCACTATGTCTTCCCGGCAGGCAGCGGCGATCTGATCGGTGCGCAGATGGCGACCGCAGACGAGCTCGGTATGCGTATGGTTTCCTCTCGCGGCAGTATGGATCTGTCCGTCAAGGACGGCGGTCTGCCCCCCGACAGCGTCGTGCAGAGCGTTGACGAGATCATGCGCGACAGCGCACATCTGATCGAGCAGTATCACGACCCGTCCTTCGGCTCGATGCATCAGATCGTTCTGGCACCCTGCTCTCCGTTCTCCGTTTCTGCGGAGCTTCTGAAGCAGTCTGCAATTCTTGCCCGTCAGTACGGTGTGCGTCTGCATACGCATCTTTGCGAAACAAAGGACGAAGAAAACTACACCCTCAGCCGCTACAATATGCGTCCATTGGAGTACATGGCATCTCTCGGCTGGATCGGTGACGATGTCTGGTATGCGCACGGCATCCATTTCAATACCGAAGAGCTGGATATCCTTGCACAGACCGGCACCGGCGTTGCCCACTGCCCGGTTTCCAACATGAAGCTTTCCTCCGGCATCGCCCGTATTCCGGAAATGCTGGAGCGCGGTGTCAAGGTCGGTCTGGCAGTTGACGGCTCCGCGTCGCAGGACGGCTCCAATCTGCTGGAAGAGATCCGTATCTGCTTCCTGCTGCACCGCCTCAACTCGTCCGCAAAGGCACCGAGCGGCTACGATGTTCTCAAAATGGCGACCCGCGGCTCCGCTTCCCTGCTCGGCAGAAACGATATCGGCTCCGTCGAGGTCGGCAAGTGTGCTGACTTCTTCCTTGTCGATTCCAGACGCCTGGAACTGGTCGGCGCGACCTATGACCCGAAGAATGTCTTCGGCACCGTCGGTCTGCGCGGTGCGGTGGATTACACCGTCGTCAACGGCAAGGTCACCGTAGATCAGGGACAGCTTGTCAATATTGATGAGCCTGTCATCGCAGAAGAAGCGAGAAAGGTCTGCGACGCATATCTGGCAAAATAATGCAAAACAAAGGAAAATGGATGCTGATTGCCGCAATGGGGCTGTTTGGCACCATCGGCATATTCCGGCACTATATTCCTCTCCCCTCCGGGCTGATCGCTTGCGTCCGGGGTTTCCTTGGTGCGCTCTTTTTGGTGGTTTTTCTCCTGTTTCGGAGGAAAAAGCCGGATTGGGCGGCTATCCGAGGCTCTCTGCTTTTTCTATGCATCTCCGGCGCATCGCTCGGTATCAACTGGGTGCTGCTGTTTGAGGCCTATCGCCGCACCACCGTTGCAAGCGCAACATTAACAAACTACACTGCGCCGATCCTTGTGATTATTGCGGCACCGTTCGTACTCAGGGAACGACTGACCGTGCGCAAGGTCATCTGCGTCTTTGTTGCGCTGCTCGGTATGGTCTTTGTCTCCGGTGTGCTGGTCAGCGGCTTTTCCGGACTGAGCGGCATTGCGCTCGGTCTCGGCTCTGCCGTCTTCTATGCCATTCTCGTACTGCTTAACAAGCAGCTGACGGAGCTGGATGCATTTGACAAAACGATCATTCAGCTTCTGACGGCAGCCGCCGTCACCCTGCCCTACACGCTGTTGGCAGAGGAGTGGAACGCCTCTGATTTCACCCTCACGGCAGTGTTACTGCTACTGACGGTCTGCATCGTCCATACCAGTATCACCTACGCGCTTTATTTCGGCTCGATTCGCCACCTGAAAGCGCAGACAGTTGCCATTTTCAGCTATATCGACCCGCTTGTGGCGATCGTTCTCTCTGCTCTTCTGCTCAAAGAGCCGTTCGGGTGGAGAGAGACCGTCGGCGCGGTATTCATTCTCGGCGCGGCTCTGGTCAGTGAGCTTCCCGAGCGGAAAGGAGCATAAGCAATGTATCAGCCATTGGCGGACGAGCTACGTCCGACAACTCTTGATGAAGTCTTCGGTCAGGACGAGATCCTCGGTGAAGGAAAAATGCTGCGCCGGATGATCGAGTCGGGCAAAGTGCCGAATTTGATCTTCTACGGTCCCAGCGGTACGGGAAAGACCACGGTCGCCAATATCATTGCCGATGCCACACAGCGCACGCTCTATAAGCTCAATGCAACGACCGCTTCTACCGCAGATATCAAAGAAATCGTCGCACAGCTTGACACGCTTCTTGCCCCGAACGGTGTCCTGCTGTATCTGGACGAGATCCAGTCCTTTAACAAGAAGCAGCAGCAAACTCTGTTGGAGCATATCGAAAACGGCAAGATCACGCTGATCGCCTCCACGACGGAAAACCCGTATTTCTATGTGTTCAATGCGATTTTAAGCCGCAGTACGGTCTTTGAATTTAAGCCGATCACACCGGAAGCGGCTTTGAAAGCCGTCTGCCGCGCCGTGGATTATATGGCGCAGAAAACCGGCTTGTCTGTTACTTCGCAGGACGGTGCATTGGAGCATATCGCATCCTGCTGCGGCGGTGATATCCGCAAGGCGATCAATGCCGTGGAAGCGATGTTTATCGCCGCACGCCCGGGTGATACGGAGTTGCTGCTGACATTGGAGGACGCGAAAGCCGTCACACAGCGTTCCGCCATGCGTTACGACCGTGAGGGCGACAACCATTTTGACTGTCTTTCCGCACTGATGAAATCCATCCGCGGCTCAGACCCCGATGCAGCAATTCACTATCTGGCACGCTTTCTGGAGGTCGGTGATCTTCCCTCCTGCTGCCGCAGGATCCTCTGCTCTGCCTGCGAGGATATCGGGCTTGCTTATCCGATGGCAATTCCTATCGTCAAGGCATGCGTAGACTCTGCCCTGCAGCTCGGTATGCCGGAAGCAAGACTTCCGCTGGCAGATGCCGTCCTCTTCCTTGCCACCGCGCCGAAGTCCAATTCCGGCTGCATGGCGATCGACGCCGCGCTTGCAGATGTCCGCGCCGGCAAGCTCGGCAGCTTTCCACGGGAGTTGCAGAATGTCCACGCCGACTCCTTCGGGCAGGAGCGTGAACAGGGTTATCTTTACCCGCACAATTTCCCGAATCACTGGGTCAGGCAGCAATATCTGCCGGATCTGATCAAGGATGCACACTACTACGAGTACGGTGACAACAAGATCGAGCAAGCTGCCAAGCATTACTGGGATGAGATCAAGAAATGAGGGAGTAAGATGATGGATATTCGCCCGGGCGATGTGCTGACGATGAAAAAGCAGCACCCCTGCGGAAGCAACACATGGACGGTTCTGCGCATCGGTGCGGATTTCAAGCTGAAATGCACCGGCTGTGCACACGAAATCATGCTGCCGCGCTTTCAGGCAGAGAAAAATATCAAGGCTGTCCTGCACGCGGAATAATCGTTCGACTGAGCCTTACGGTTTTTAGCAAAAAAGTTGCTCGGGAAATGGAATTCCCGATAGAATCATCCGAAAATAGCATTGAGTAATACGAAACAGGCCGCATTTCCCATTGGGGATTGCGACCTGTTTTTTATATCCACGGCTCTATACTTTGTCCACAGAGGTGATGCCCTTGACTGTTTATGCCGACGCGGTTTTTGTGCTGAATTTTTCCGTCAATTACCTGCTCCTGCGTGCCAGCGCGCGATTGGGCGGCGCGGCGATCCGAAAAAGGCGCCTGCTCTGCGGCGCACTGCTCGGTGCGGTATATGCCGTCTCGGTCTATCTGCCGGGCTTGCGGT
>PITX01000138.1 GCA_017577345.1 Clostridiales bacterium | reverse complement strand
ACGTTAGATGCAACGTCGACGCAGGCCTGGCGCGCGGCCCGCAGTCCGTTCACAAGACCGCGCCTCGCTTCTCCGTTAGCTAGACGCATCTGGCCGGCAATACCCTGGATGCAGGCAACGGCTCTCTGATCTTTACCGTCCATGTCGATGGCTCCTACTATGCATTTGAGAATAACGGTATGTATCTGCGTACCTCCGTCAATGAAATCGTTGACGGCAAGAACAGCAATGCAGAATGCCTGTACATGGATACGCTGGATAAGGACTACAGCTGGTGGACGCTGGAGGAAGTGACCGGCGGTTACATTCTCTATAACAAGACTGCAAAGTACGGCAGCAACTCCGTCTGCATTGAGTACTTCAGCAACAGCTTCAGCGGCTGGACCTACAACGGCAGCACGCAGCTGTTTGCAATGCGCTTCTTCAAGGTCAGCGATGACAAGAACCTCGGTTATGTGCTCAACCCGAAGATGAACATCAACGCCAAGGAAGCTTACATCGGCGTTGACTACGAGTTCGAGGTCCTTCTGAACGAGCTGACCAAGGTCACCGGCATTGAAATGACCTATGCCATTGACGGAACCGGCGCAAAGAAGATCACGCCGACTTCTCAGGAAGGCTACACCTACACTTTTAAGGTACCGAAGAATGCACTTGACTCCGGCAAAAAGCTGACCCTGAGCGGCAGCGCGACAAACGAATACGGTATCGAGTATTCTTCTGCCGTCACCGTGGATATCAAGGATGAGCCGCTCATCTTCTCTGTCACCCCGATTGCCAATGCTGCCACCGGCAAGGAGAAGCGTCCGACGGTCTCCGCGAATATCGCAAACTGCGGTACTTCTCCGAAGATCGTTATGACGATCGACGGCGCAGCGGTCACCCCGACTGTGACCACGGCAAAGATCAGCTACAAGCCGACCACTGCACTGACGGAAGGCCGTCACACCGTGGCGATCACCATCACCCGTTCTGACAGCAAGAAGGCGGAAATGACCTGGTCCTTCTTCGTCGGCGATGCCGGTATCACCCCGTATTTCGGTCAGATCCACTCCCATACTGCTGAGTACTCCGACGGCGCAGGTCAGCTTGAGGATGCTTATGAGTATGCCATGAAGGCGAAGGATGTTGACTATCTGATCGTCACCGACCACTCCAACTACTTCGATACCACCGCTACCGCAACTACCTCCAGCTACTATGATCTTTCCAAGCTGACCATGAGCGGCAGCGTTACCAAGTGGGAAGAAGCAAGAGCAACTGCCGCGGCATATAACGCAAAGCGCGATGATTTTATTGCTGCTTACGGCTACGAGATGACTTGGTCCGGCGGTCCCGGTCATACCAACTCCTTCAATACCTACGGTCCGATCTCCCGTAATAACAGCGAGCTGAACAACAAGACCAACTATGCAGGTATGCATCGTTATAATGACCTAATGGTCAATGCAAACAGAGGACTGGACATTAACGGCAACCCGGTCGAGGAAGGTGTCAAGACCAAGTATATTGATGATGCACCTGTTATCTCCCAGTTCAACCATCCCGGTACTACCTTCGGTACCTTCGATGATTATGCAGGCTTCAACCCGACCCGTGACACCGTTCTGTGTCTGATCGAGGTCGGTAACGGCGAAGGCGCGGTCGGCGGCAGCTCCTACTGGCCGAGCTATTCCGAGTATGACAAGTGTCTGGCAAAGGGCTGGCATGTTGCTCCGACCAACAACCAGGATAACCACAAGGGCAAGTGGGGCGATGCGAACACCTGCCGTGATGTTATCCTTACGGATGACTTCACCGAGGCCGGTCTTTACAGAGCAATGTCTGAGCGTCATGTCTACGCAACCGAGGATCAGAACCTCCACATTTACTACTATCTGAACGGCGAGATCATGGGCACCATCATCGACACCGGTGATACGGAGCTCGATACCATCACAATTACCGCGAGTGTTTCCGACCCCGACGGTGAAAAGCTGAGCAAGGTCGAAATCATCGGTGAGAACGGCATTGCGCTGAAGACCTACAGCGCGACCGGCGCCACCTTTGAGGTGAACGAGGAGCTCAAGAATACCGATGCTTATTACTACATCAAGGTCACTCAGGCTGACGGCGACATCGCTGTCTCCGCTCCGATTTGGGTCGGCATTGCCACTCCGATCACTGCCGACATCGAAACCGATGCCGCATTGAGCGTTGAAGGCATCTCCGAGACGATCACCGCTACCGTTGATAATGCTGCTGATTTCGATTACGAGCTTGAAAAGGTCGTGTTCTATCTGATCGACAGCAAGGATAATGAGACGATCATCAAGACCATTGAAGATGATTCCGTTATCCCGGCAGGTGCTTCCAAGTCCTTTGAGTTCAAGTATGAACGCACGATTTCCGGCGAACAGGAGATCAAGGTCGTCTTCTACGGCGAATACAATGACAAGGAATTCAAGTGCCGCGCGACCATGAAGCAGAAGGTCTACAAGGCGGAAGAGCTGGTCAAGGTCGCTGTTGACTACGGTCATGGCAACTTCTATGTATCCGGCGGCTATTCCGACAACATGGGCAACTTCATAAAATACTGCGCGGATAACGGCGTTATGGCTGAATTTATCCAGAGAGGAGAATTCACCTACGACAACCTGAAGCAGTACAGAATGGTCGTCCTGACGGTGCCGTTTGACAGCGGCAACCTCAGCCCGTCTGTCTACACTGCCGATGAGCTGGACGCGATCAAGCTCTATGCAGAGCGCGGCGGCAACATCATCGTCTGCACCAAGTCCGACCGTAAGAGCCCGACCGATGCGCTGAACTGTGCTGCTCTGACGAACAGCATCCTCACTGCGATCGGATCGAATGTCCGTGCTGCCAACGGTATCATTGTTGATAACGAGCTGAAGGCAAACGAGGCATACCGTATCTACTTCTCCGGCATTGACAACTTCAATACCGCCCACCGCTTTATCAATGCAGCATATACTTCTTCCAATGCATTCGGCACCATTCCGTCCACGACGAATTCCACCGGCTTCCAGCTGTATAATGCCGCACCGATTCTGATCAACGCCGGCGCAGAGGATAAGGTCACCACGCTGGTCAAGGGCTATCAGTCCACCTGGGGCGCAAGCTATACCGATAACTTTACCGGTTCTTCCTATGTGCCGCAGTACTCCGGCGACACCGTCACTGCCGAGATGGGCAATGTCAACATCATGACATACGAAGACCTGCCCGGCGGCGGCTGGCTGATCACCTCCGGCTGTACCTTCTTCTCCAACTACGACATCAAGGACGATCAGGATTACGCAAACAAGTACATCGTTCGCAATATCCTGAGAGAACTGACCGATGACGGCGAGCCGATCCGCGTTTCTCAGATCAGCACCGTCAAGGCTGTGAAGGAGCCTTCCACTGAGACCGGTGATGAGTACACCATCGAAGGCTACATCACCTCGAACGCTTCCGCATTCGACCAGGATACCGCTTTCTTCGACTGCGTCTACATCCAGGACAAGAGAGGCAACGGTATCAACGCGTTCCCTGTTGCAGGTAACTTTGCAATCGGCATGAATGTCCGTGCACACGGCGGCGTGACCTACTACTGCGGCGAAGTTGAACTGAATCTGAGTACGGATTATGACGGCTATTGCGAGGTCATTTCCGATACCACTTACAACATCCTGCCGAAGGAAGTTGACTGCAAGACCGCAATGTCTGATGCACAGATCGGCAATCTGATGAAGGTCAAGGGAATTGTCACCGGCATCCACAAGACCGAGGGCGTGATCGATAAGATCTATGTCCGCGATTCTGCCGGCGAGGCCTGCCTGTTTATTAACGGCTACATCATGAAGGACTATAAGGGTCTGAATAACCTCAAGGTCGGCATGATGGTCAGCGGTGTCGGCATCGGCTCCCGCGATGTTGATGAGACCAGTGCTACCAGCGCGATCTTCTCCCGTCTGCGTGTCCGCGACCGCCGCGAGATTAAGATTCTGGATGACGGCACGATTTACAGCGAGAAGCTCTTCAAGGATGTCGATAAGGACGACTGGTTCTACGAATATGTTCTGTTCGCAGTTGATCGCGGTCTCCTGAACGGTACCTCCACCTCCACCTTTGCACCGGAGGCAAACCTGACCCGCGCCATGGTCGCTACTGTCCTGCACCGTAT
>PITX01000137.1 GCA_017577345.1 Clostridiales bacterium | reverse complement strand
CTGCACATTACATTTCAGGTGACACATGGCGACGGCACGCAGAATGAATATGAATTCGACACGGACAAGACAACACTTGCCGAAGTGCTGATTGGAGAAGGTCTTGTGAACGAGTCTGCCGAAAGCAGCGGATTGTATGACACGGTAGACGGCGAGCTTGCCGACTGGAACGACAACGAGGCATGGTGGTTCTTTTCCTGCAATGGAGAGGCACTGACCGTGGGAATTGAGGACACCGAGCTGATCGACGGAGCGGTTTACGAGGCGGTTCTGACGCACGGCTTCGGCTGATAGGAGAGTTTTTTCAATGGTAGTTTCCGCCAATCGCTTTCTTTCGGGTGAAATACAGCGAAATGAATTGCTGCAGCCGGAATGTCCGGTACTGGTGTATTGCAGCCGCCGCTGCACCGAGCAGGATACCGGTGCTGTGTTCGCCCAGGTGCGTATGGTAAACCGGACAGACTGCACAATTGCAACGGTCATTCTGCAAATCGAGGGGATGCTGGCAGACGGTTCGGCGGTTTATACACAGCGGGATCTGATCCTTGCACAGTGCAACGCCGCCCCGCACAGCCTGTTCGGAGAAGAACGGATGCTCGTCCTTCAGCGCGAAGCGGTCGACACGCTTCGCATTACAGTGGAACGCGTTGTGTTTGCCGATGGGACAGCATGGCGGAAGCTGCCGGAGCAACAGCCGATGACGGTAGAAGAAGCAGGCTGGAGAAGCTGCACCTGCGGTATGCTCAATCCTGCGGAGAATACGGTATGCGATTTGTGCGGAGCGGTGCTTCCGGAGAAGGAAGAAATCCGCATTCCGCCCGCAGCGCACATGGAAGTCTTGTTGCCGGAGGATATTACGGTCCCGGAAGAATATCCGCCTGCGCAGATCATCAGAGAGTACGATCCGCTGCCGGTCTATGATACGGAGGAGGAAGAACCGGAGGCACCAAGGTGGCTGGTCATCCTGCTCAGCGTTCTCGGTTCACTGGCGCTTGCGGCAGCAATCGGCTTTTTCATATACTGCCTGGTATACTTCATGTAAAAATTACCAATAAATATGCACAAAATGTGTAATACTTTTCGATTTCATAGTTTACAAACACATTTTTGCGTGGTATACTATTTCCAAATAATAGAGAATGTGGAAGGATTTCAGTCACAAACCTATTATCAACATATATACAGATATACAGATAAATTCTATGTGTATCGTAATGGAAGGCAGGGAATGCTATGCCGCAATTTGTACAAACAGAACAGCAAAAAGAACTGATCGAATCTTTGGTGCGTGATCTGCCGGCATACCGTAAGAAAATGCATATGTCACAGGCAGAGCTCGGCGATGCCGTCGGTAAAAGCCGTCAGAAGATTTCCGAGATGGAGCGCGGCGCTGCCCCGTTGGGCTGGGACACTTATCTTGCGATCCTTCTTGTGCTCGGTGCGCATGGCGTGCTGGAGCCGAGAGGCTATGATGCAGAGCGGCTCGCCCTGACCGGGAAACTCATCGGCGGACGCATCCGTCTTTAGGAGCAAAAAAAGGCTGTAAAATAACAGCCCGTACAGAAAACAGAAGTCTGTAAACGCAGACTTCTGTTTTTTCAGCCCCGTTTTCTGTGGCTGCATTATGCTTTTTGCTGTTTTCGCCCGAACAGGATCATACCGATCAGGACGGACATCGGAACCGCAAGAATGACACCGACGGAGCTGGCAAGTGCCTGCACCATTTCTACGGAAAGGAATGCAGTACTCATAAGCTGTGTAAAGGAAGGCTCCAGCGAGGATAGGTAGATCATCAGAACCAGCCCACTGCCGACCAACGCAAGGATCAGTGTATTGGTCATCGTGCCGACCATGTCGCGCCCGATATTCATGCCGGACTTGAACAGCTCTTTGCGTGTCAGATTCGGATTGACCGCCATCAGCTCGTTCATGGAGGAGCTGATGCTCATGGCGACATCGTTGACGGCACCGAGCGCGGCGATCAGAATACCGCCGACCAGCAGGTCGCCGATCTGCAGGGAGGAAAACGGATCCTGCCCCTGCTTGATCTGAAGCAGGGCTTCGATCGAGGGCTCTGCAACATACATCTGGAAGCCGTTGACCCGCGTCAGCTTGCAGGCAATCTGCCCGAACAGAGCGGCAAAAGCAACGCCGGATATCGTGCCGAGGATGGCGCAGACGGTCTTCCTGTTGACACCGCCGAGAATGACAAATTCGACTACCGTCACAAAGGCACAGGTCGCAAGAATGGTGGGGATCGTCGGGCTGCCGCCGAGCAGCAGGGGGATCAGGATACTGAAAACGCAAAGGATGGTCAGACCGAGTCCGAGAAGGGATTTTGCGCCGACCTTGCCGCCGACCAGCACGGTGATAACGAGAAATGCCAGGACAATCAGCAGTAGCGGGGAAGTACGGTCATAGTCCTGCAGGATCAGGCTTTCCACCTCTCCGTCTGTCAGAGAGAAGGATACGGTGACGGGATCACCCTCCTTGAGCACCGTGCCGTAGAGGTAGCTCAGATTGTTGACAAGCTGATACTGCTTGCCCTCAAACTCGCCGCTTGTGATTTCCACCGTGACGGTCTGCGAGCCGACCGGAACATCCTCCACATCCTGCTGCCCCTGATAACGGCTGTCATCAATGGAAATGACAGTCGCTTTTTCATAGCGGATACCAGTGATGACCGTGGACTGCGGAATGGATTCTGTTTGCTGCGCCCTGCCGTATGCCCAAAGGAACAGGAAAGCACAGATGATCAGAATAACCGCAGAGAGCGTTTTTGAAAAATGCCGGTCAACACCGTGCTTCGTCTCTGAAAGCGCAAGTATTGCCTGTTCCCGCTTGGATTTGGTTGCGGTTAGGACCCTTTCGTTATCGGGCAGTGCTTTCAGCTGCCGCAGACTGTGCAGTGCAAGATAAATCAGATACCCTGCGCCTGCGGATGCGGCAAGCAGCACGGCAAAGGGAATCACGGCTGTAGTGCCGGCAATGATACGGTGCAGAAGCAGGGCAGCGGCGGCAAGGAAGATAAGCACCCCTGCACCGAGAATGCTGTACCAGAGCGGCTTTTTGTATTTCACTTCACGCATAGCGCATCCTCCGGGAAATCAAAATGGCGGCTTTGCCGCAGAGAAAGGCAGATCGTCAAAGATTGTCTGTCATTATTATAGGAATAACAGCGCAATCTGTCAAGAACGGAGAAAAATACACCCGGAAAAGAACAGGTAACAGCAAAATAGACAATAGGCAAAAAAGCATTGAGATTACAGGAAATCTGAACATGACTTAGTCGTTTTACATAACATAATCAGGGAAATGAGATGGCATGTATTGTGAAACTACACAAAATTTTGAAAAGCAAGGAAAGCACCCGATATTTTAGTGGCATTTCTGAGACAAATGTGCTATCATTGGATTATCACTATAGGTATCTTTGCGCCTTTTTTTGAAAGTGCGAAAATCGGCGCAAATGACACGCCTGCAATTGATAAGGAGGAAACAAAATGAGAAAGCATTTCAAGAGATTCATTTCCGCTCTGCTCGTTGTGGTAATGATTCTCGCAATGCTGCCTACGCTGGCGATTGCCGCATCGGAGAGCTTTGAAGGAACTCCCGTTGAAGGCATTCCCGCTGAGGGCACCGCATTTGTCATTTTTAATGCGGCAAACGGTGTTGCGATGGGTGCCGAGGCGACCGGCGGCAAGTCCGGCGGTGTCGGTGCAGCGACGAACGAGGAAAATGACCATATCGCACTTCGCGCCGGCACCGGTGTCTATAAGCTTACCGATCTCGGCGACGGCACATATTACATTACCTGCGGCGGCAGATATCTGACTGCAACCGCAACGAATGCTTTTGAATTCAAGGATGCCAAGTCTACCGATGCAAAATGGAAGATCGAGAAGGCTCCGGCAGGCTATTATATCAGGAGCATGACCAAGAGCCACAGCTCCGGTCCGGCTACCATCGAGGTTTATAACTCCGCGTTCAGCCCCTACGGCTTTGATGGCTCGACGAATGCCGATATCTTCACGATGAAGTTCTACTCCGTCGATGAAAAGCTGGCCGATGCTGACGGCGACGGCTACATGGGCACGCGTCCCGTTGCAGGCGAGAAGCCCGCCGACGGTGACAAGGTCGTTATATACAACGACAACGCAGGCATGACC
>PITX01000136.1 GCA_017577345.1 Clostridiales bacterium | reverse complement strand
CTTGAGGGTGTTGCATCCATCTCCTACAGCTATGTCGGCAGCGAATACGCGGCTTCTTCTACAGCACCCACCAACGCAGGAGTCTATGAAGTTACCGCCACCTTTACCATGCAGCCTGGCTACGCTGCTGTAGCCCCCAAGACCGCAACCCTGACAATCAGCCCGAAAGAAGTTGGTCTTGACTGGTCTGAGCTGACCGCTGCAGAACTTGTTTACAGCGGAACGGCAAAGACCCTGACTGCAACAGCAACCGGTCTTGTAGATGGCGATGCCTGCACCGTGACTGTAGAACTTGTGAGCGATAACATCAATGTCGGCACATTCTCCTACAAGGCAACTGCGCTGAGCAACGAGAATTACAAGCTGCCTACTGATGTCAGTAGTCCCAGCTATACCATCACGCCCAAGACCTTGACCATCACGGCAGAGGACAAGGAAACCTATGTCGGCAGTAGACAGCCCGAACTGACCTGCACGGTTGACGGTCTGGTTGGCGATGATGCTCTTACTACGGCTCCCGTTCTGACCACCGATGCAAATATGTACCGCGTTGGTGCTTATACCATTACAGCAAGCGGTGCAGATGCAGGCGACAATTATAGTATCACCTATGTGAACGGAACTCTGACGGTCAAGAATTATCCGTACATCCCGCAGCCCACCTATGATGTGGAGACCGCAGATGACATCACCGGCGGCGAAGTCAGTGCAAGCAAGAAGATTGCCTACAGGGGCGATACCATTACGATCACAGTCACACCGAATGCCGGTTACGAACTGACTGCTCTGACCGTTACCGACAGCTGCGGCAATACGGTTGCCGTGACCAAGATCAGCGACAGCAAGTACACCTTCAAAATGCCCGCTTCCAAGGTGACGATTTCTGCCACCTTCGTGAAGGATGGAATCTGCGCTCTGGATGATACTTGTCCGGCAGCAAACTTCACCGATCTTGACCTGACGGCATGGTATCACGATGGCGCACACTTCTGCGTGGAGAACGGTTTGATTCAGGGGTATCCCGGAAATCTGTTTGGACCGGAAGATTCTCTGACACGTGCTCAGATTGTAATGATCCTGTGGCGCATGGAAGAATGTCCTGTTGCCAACTACGCGATGACCTTCAAGGATGCTAAGGCAGACCAGTGGTACACTGAAGCGATCCGCTGGGCGCAGAGCACCGGCATCGTGGAAGGCTACAGTACAGAAGCCTTCGGCCCCACCGATCCCATCACCCGTGAGCAGTTCGCAACCATCCTCTGGCGCTACGCCAAGTACAAGGGCTACGATGTGTCCGTTGGTGAGGACACCAATATTCTCTCTTACGAGGATGCTTTCTCCATCAGCGAGTACGCCATCCCCGCTATGCAGTGGGCTTGCGGTGCAGGTCTGATGCAGGGCGACGGCGTGAACCTGACTCCCAAGGCAGACATCACCCGCGCACAGGCGGCGGCACTGTTCCAGCGTTTCTGCGAGAATGTGGCAGAAAAGTAAAACACACAGTAAAGGCGGAGAGGTTTGTGTAATATGCTCCCTTTATGAGAGACAGTGAAATAAAAAACACTGTCGATCATGAAGGGAGCATATCAGGGTCACACCGGTTTTGTCCTTATGTAGCCGATATTTCCTAAGTCTGCGATAAAAAGTTGTCTCCGACATCCCATATTCCGTCAGGATTTGTTCCAGAGGGATTTTTTCTCCCATTGCTTCACAAGCTCGCTGAAATTATCAGGTATATTCTTGACCGGTCTGCCCATGTGGACGCCTCTTGCTTTTGCGGCGGCAATACCTTCCTCCTGACGCTTCTTGATGTTCTCACGCTCACTCTGAGAAACAAAAGAAAGAATCTGCAAGACCAGATCAGCAATGAATGTACCCATCAGGTCTTTGCCGTTGCGGGTATCCAACAGCGGCATGTCAATGACGCAAATATCCACCCCATTTCTTGCGTAAGGATACGCTACTGGTTTTGTATTTCTGCGTAATTTCTGCCGAGTCGGTCAATGCTGAGAATGTAAAGCAAATCTCCGACTTTCAGCCTGCGGACAAGCTTCTTATATTGGGGACGGTCAAAGTCCTTGCCCGATTGTTTGTCCATATAAATGTTCTTTTCTGCCACGCCGACCTCGTGGAGCGCAAGGACCTGACGGTCTTCGTTTTGATCCTTACTGGACACTCGGATATAGCCGTAAGTATAAAAGCGGTTGAAACCGCTTTTATCCGTGCAGCCGTTACTTTAATGCGCACTCTATTATGGCACTTTTACAAAGTGCCATAATAGAGTGCGCATTAAATAAGAAAAGCAGAAACGGTAATTACCGCTCCTGCTCGTGGTGTTTGATTCGCTTCTGCTCCGATTTCTGCTGCCGGTCTTTACCTTGTAAAAACTTTTTCGCTTCGTTTTCTTCGGCACGTTCGCCCAATGTGTTGTCCGCTGCCGCGACAGCGTCCCGGAAGTCCCACACGCTGAAATCGCCGCCCAGCATTTTACGCAGGCCGTCTATGGCAGCGTTTTCATAGCCGGAACGAAGTGCGAGGCGAGTGCAGTATAGCTCCGTCTGGTCAATCGGTTCGGATACCAGTTTCAATTATCGTTCTGGGTCATTCCGTGTCTTTGGCTTTTTTGCAGGTTCCTGCTGTTTCGGTTTCGGCCTTCGTTCTCTTAACTGCGCGAGAACGGACGCCCGGCTTGTCTTCTTTTGAAGATTCTCTGCTATTTCGTTCACATTCGCTTCTTTTGCTACTCCCGGATAATCCTGCTCAAACCCGATCAGAAGCTCTTTCGTTTCCTTTTCCCCGATGATCGTCTGCGCATACAGTTCACTGAAATTACCGTCCCGCATAACGTTGGAAATAAAGTTCCGCGATGCTTCCGGCAGGGTATTCCAATCTCCGTAGAGATCAGTAACAGCTTTCTGAATCTGCTCCAGTGTAATCGGTGCAGCTTTCTTTTCGTGTTCTGCGAGAACACCGAGCACGTCGGAAAGATCACGCTTATACTGTCTGCCGGAGCGGAGCTTCATCGCTATGAGATATTCTGCTGCAACCGTCCGAATCGTCAGCACGTTGGAATAGGTTTTATAATATTCAGAGAAGCGGGAAAGACTCGGGGAATAGGATTCCGTCCGAACAAAGTCCTGATTCAGCCATCCATTTGGAAGATCATACCGATCCCCAACCCGGTTGATAACATCCTTCATAACAGATGCCGCCTGAATCACGGCATCTATATCCGTTGTCATATCTCTGAATCCATAATTAACAAGGACGGAAGCACCGCCGATCAGAATCATCTCGGCGGGCATATTCTTGCCGATCTGTTTCCTGTATTCCTTTGCAACTTCTTTCAGATAGGTGTCTATATTTTCTTTGGTAAATTCAATTTGTTTTTCAGATGACATTTCTTACCTCACTTTCGATAATGTTGAACCGTTTGAATTCCGGAATCGCCGTTACCTCAGCACATCTTAATTCATCATCTTTTTTAGATGCTGCCGACATAGCGAGAACACTTGACGGATATATGGTTTTTTCCAGTCTGCACCGGCGAAGATCGTCATATTCGTCGCAAAGGGGAACGTCATTTTCTCTGCTGATATAATCGAGCATGGCAAGAAGATACAGACTTTCCGGATACCATTTCCGTTCAAAATACATACGGATATCCTGGCTCTCCAAAGTATCTATAATGAAATCAATATCGCCCAGCTCTTTCACGCGATGGCATATCGTGCTTTTGAAGTTTTCAAAACTGCTTCGTTTGACAAAACACGGAGCGAGGATCGACTCCATGGAGACATTCAGTGTCTGTGCAATCTTATACACAGTTTCTGCACTACACTTTTCAAGCTGAGCTTTGCCGCTTACAATATCATTACATGTTGCATAGGGAACCGTGCTTGCCTTTGACAGTTTGTAAACGGACATATTGTTTTCTTTCAGCATCTCCTGTATTGTCATGGTAATTCACCTGCCTTTGCTATTATTATAACGGTTAACCGATACATTGTCAATAGAAGTCTCGGAATTCAATTTGATTTTACTGTGGGTTTGTCAATGATGCGTTACACATTGGGACAAGAAGAAAGGACCTGAACGGGAGACGACCAATGCAGAGGACGCATGGGGAAATGGTTGTATTTCCTCTCCCAAACGGCAAGTTGCTTTTGGAAATCTTCAAAGGAATAGAATTTGTGTGACGCATA